>JAQGJY010000197.1 GCA_028290325.1 Tardiphaga sp. | reverse complement strand
TCGTCGATCATCGCCGCCGTCACGTCGAGATGCGTGCAGGCGCGGATGCGGCCATCCATCGTCGCCAGCAACACGCCTTGCGCACGCAGCGCCTTGACCATGTCGGCGGCGCTGACGCCGACATGGTCTGGCGTGAAGAACACCAGATTGGTCTGCGGCTGCTGCACGATCATGCCTTCGATCTGCGCCAGGCCACGCGCCAGCGCGTTGGCATTGGCGTGGTCATCGGCAAGCCGTTCGACATGGTGATCAAGCGCATACAGACAGCCGGCGGCTGATAATCCGGCCTGCCGCATCGAGCCGCCGAGGCGTTGTTTCCAGCGCCAGACCTCGTCGATGAAGTCGCGCGATCCGGCCATCGCCGCTCCGAGCGGCGCGCCGAGCCCCTTGGTGAAATCGATCCACACCGAATCCCATCCGGCCGCCATGTCGTGCGCCGCGATGTCGGTCGCGACGCAGGCGTTGAGCAGCCGCGCGCCGTCCATATGGGTGATGAGGCCGTGGTCCTTGGCCACCGCGCTGATCTCCTCGAGCGCGTCCTTCGGCCAGATCGTGCCGCCGCCGATATTCGCGGTCTGCTCGACGCTGACCAGCGTCTGGGTCGGCTCGTAGCGATTGCGCGGATGCAGCGCCGCGCGAAACGTCCGGGCGGAGAACTGCCCGTCATTGCCGGTCAGTTGCGTGATTTGAAAGCCGCCGATCGCGGCATGCGCGCCGCCTTCGCGGCTGATCAGATGCGCGGTCTTGTGCGCCAGAATCTCGTCGCCGCGCCGGCAATGCGCCAGCGTCGCGGCGACGTTGCACATCGTGCCCGACGGCATGAAGATCGCGGCCTCCTTGCCGAGCAGGGCCGCGGTGCGGTCGCATAACGCATTGACCGTGGGATCGTCGCCGATCTGCTCATCGCCGCACGCGGCGCTGGCCATCGCCTCGCGCATCGCCGGGGTCGGCCGGGTCTGCGTGTCGGACAGCAGGTTGATGATGATCGGCGGAAGCGACGGATCGGCGGGGACGGGGGTGTAGGTCATGTTTTAGTTTAGCGCGCTCCAGGCCAGTCGTCACCCATTGCAGCCACCGCAGCGCGCTCCGTCTCCCGCTCTTGCGGGGCGGGCCGGGGTGGGGCCCGCGCGCGGGCGAGAGGTGAGCGCCTTGCGTGTCGCCACACACAAAAAGCCCCGGCGAGAACCGGGGCTTTTCGTGATTCATACCGATTCGATTAGCGCGAGTAGAACTCGACGATCAGATGCGGCTCCATCTGCACGGCGAACGGAACGTCCGACAGCAGCGGGATGCGGATGAACTTGGCGGTCATCTTGGTGTGGTCGGCCTCGATGAAGTCCGGAACATCCCGCTCGCCTAGCGCCGCCGCTTCCAGCACGAAGGCCAGTTGGCGTGACGACTCCTTCACCTCGACGACGTCGCCGACCTTCACCTTGTAGCTGGAGATGTTGACGCGACGGCCGTTCACCTTGACGTGGCCATGGTTGATGAACTGGCGCGCGGCGAACGGCGTGGAGACGAACTTCGCGCGATACACCACGGTATCGAGGCGGCGCTCCAACAGACCGATCAGGTTCTCGCCCGAATCGCCCTTCATGCGGCTGGCTTCGACATAGATGGAGTGGAACTGGCGTTCCGAAATGTTGGCGTAATAGCCCTTGAGCTTCTGCTTGGCGCGCAGCTGCACGCCGAAGTCGGAGAGCTTGCCCTTGCGGCGCTGGCCGTGATGGCCGGGGCCGTATTCGCGGCGGTTGACCGGAGATTTGGGACGACCCCAAATGTTCTGGCCCATGCGGCGGTCGATTTTATACTTGGCTTCACTACGCTTGGTCATCGCGTCCTCGATTAAGATGTGGATGAGGAAACGCGCCCTCCTGTGCAACGGACCATCTGGTCCGAAGCCGACAGGCCCAACCCTCAAGCGAGAGGCGGACCGCGGGTCGCGAAACGCAACGCGGGCCGTAAACGGCCCGCGAGCAAGGGTTGTCTAGGCAGTAAAACCCGGAGTGTCAACAAAGAGCGCTATTTCGCCGCCACGGGCGTGGCCACCGGCTTGCCTTCCTCGACGACGTAAACCGCCATCAGTTTCAATGGCTTGTCGCCGGTCTTGACGTCGTGTTCGACGCCCGCCGGCACCGCGTAGGAATCGCCGGCCTTGAGCAGCTGGTCCGGCTTGCCGGCGACGATCAGCGTGGCCTCGCCCTCGACCACCAAGCCGGTATCGACGCCCGGATGGGTATGGCGGCCGGCCAAAGTGTTCGGCGCGATCTCGGCGATCACGGTGACGATGTTGTAGCCCTTCGGATACTCGATCTTTTGCAGCGGCGTGCGCTTGATGCCCTGCGCCAGGGCGGCGCTGGAGCCGAGAATGGCGAGTGCGGTGGTCGCAATCAGAATTTTCCTGATCATGTTGGTCTCCTCCCAATCCCCCCAGCGTAGCAGCGGGCTTTTTTCATTGCGAGCCCGTCGATCGACGAAGCGAAACAATCCCTCGATGCCGGGGATGGCAGCGTCGCGCGACGACGACGGATCGCTACGCCGGCACGCGGCCGCCGAAGAACCGATCCAGCAACGCGGCCTGCGGATGTTTGCGGCCGGAGGTGAAGAAGATCGACGCGCCGGGCTCCGCACCCGTGTCCTGCTGCGGGCCGAGCAGATTGGCGACCCGGCGCGCGATGGCCGGCGCGGGATCGATCCACGCCACCGGCCATGGCGCGAGCCTGACAAGGCGATCCAGCAGCAACGGATAATGCGTGCAGGCGAGCACCACGGCGTCGGTCCGCAGCGCGCTGCCGTCGATCGAGGGCACGAAGCAGGGCGCGATCTCCTGCAGAATGTCGTCGTCGCTGACCGAACCGCCGGCGAATTGCGCCTCCGCCAGGGAGGCGAGATTGGGCGAGCCGACCAATGTCACCGTGCAGGCCTGGGCGTGATCGCGGATCAGCGTCTGGGTATATTCGCGCGCGACGGTCGCCTTGGTGCCGAGCACCGAGACGCGCTTGGTCGTCGAGGCGGCGCAGGCCGGCTTGATCGCCGGCACGGTGCCGACGAAGGGCACGCCGTAGGCCGCGCGCAATGGCGCCATCACCGACACGGACATCGTGTTGCAGGCGATCACCACCAGATCCGGCGCGTGCGCGGCAATCAGGTCGCCGACCAGCGGCACCACGCGGGCGACGATCTCGGCCTCGGCGTGGTGGCCATAGGGAAAGAACGCATCGTCGGCGACATAGACCACCGAGGCGGCCGGGCAGGCGGCCACGATCTCGCGCAGCACGGTGAGGCCACCGAGGCCGGAATCGATGACGAGAATGGTAGAAGGTGCCGACACGCCACGACCGTGGACCATTTTGGTTACCATCCGGTTGTCAATTTGAATCAAATGCCGCAAATCGTGGCCGTCGAATGGAGACACTGATGCTGCGAAACACGACGAGAAGCTGGGGCAGCCTAGCGCGCGCTTTCCATTGGGGCCTCGGCTTGGTCGTGCTGGCGATGCTCGGCTACGGCTGGTGGATGAACCACATGGCGGCCCGCCCGGATCGGCTGTTCCACCGCTCGATCCATGCCGATATCGGCTATGTCGTGTTGCTGCTGATGATCGCGCGGCTGATCTGGCGAGCGATCAATCCGACGCCCGCGCCGCCGGCGGATTCGCCGCTGTGGGAGCGCGTCGCGGCGAGAGTCAGCCATTGGGGCCTGTATGCGATCACCATCGTCGTGGCGCTGCTCGGCTGGGCGCATTCCGGCGCGCACAAGCCGGATTACGCCGACTGGTTCGGGCTGTTTCGCGTCCCGCAATTCACGAGCGAGAACAAAGCCAACGCCGATTTCTTCGAGAACTGGCACATCTGGCTGGCCTATGTGCTGATCGGCCTCATCGCACTGCACATCCTCGGCGCATTGTATCACGCGACGATGAAGGACGACGACGTGGCGGCCCGGATGATCAGGGGGCAGAGGGATTGAGGTCGTCGTGACCTCACACCGGCAGCAGCGCCTGGTGCGCGCCCGCCGGCAGCTCGACGCGGATCGCATCGCTCGGCCGCACGTCGCCCGACGCGATGACGATGCTCATGATGCCGGCCTTGCGGAGCAGCGCGCCGTCGGCGGATTTTTCCAGTGTCGCCGCCATCAGGCCGGTTCGGAAGCGGTCCATCTGGACGCAGGGATTGCGCAGCCCGGTCACTTCGACGATCGCGCTGTCGCCGAGATGCAGTCGCGCGCGCTGCGGCAGGCTGAGCAGATCGATATTTCGCGTGGTGACGTTTTCGCCGAGGTCGCCGGGATTGAGGTCGAACCCCTTGGCGGCGAGCTCGTCGAACAATTCGGCCTGGATGAGATGCACCTGCCGCAGGTTCGGCAGCGTCGGATTGAAACGCGCGCGCGAGCGATGCTTCACCGTGACGCCGGCATGGCCGTCGCCCTCGACGCCGAGGCCTTCGTTGAGGCGAATGACAAGGCTCGGCGTCTTGCTGAAATGATGGCCGCGACGCTGGCTGACGGCGAGGACTTTACTCACGGTCATTGCCGGACGCTCGCCCGCGCATGACGGCAGCGTTGGTGATTGGCGGCTTGCGTCGCGCCATCCGCCTTTTACCCAAACACCCGCGCGAAAATCGTATCGACGTGCTTGAAGTGATAGCCGAGATCGAACTGCTCCTCGATCTCGGCGTCCGACAGATGCTTCTTCACATCGGCATCGGCTTTCAGCAACGCTAGGAAATCACCCTCGCCGCGCCAGACCGGCATCGCGTTGCGCTGCAC
>JAQGJY010000161.1 GCA_028290325.1 Tardiphaga sp. | reverse complement strand
CTCGAAAATTTGCTCGATGAATATTCCACCGCCGACGGTCTCGATCCGTCGCGGCGCGTCCGCCTAATCGACGCGATCCGGTCCGAAGCGCAGAACGCCGGCGTCGAGCAGGATCTTGGCCTCACCGCCGACGCGACGCCAGCGGAGGCGATTTCGCGCATCGACCGCTTTGTCTGTGACATCAAGGAAAGCCAGTTCGGAGACGGTCTGCATGTCTATGGTCAAGGCGCGGGCGAACGAGAGGGTTTGCTGGCGGCACTGTCCGGGCGCCGGGTGGCGGCTGGTCCGGCCGGTTCGCCATGGCGCGGCCGATCAGACGTCTTGCCGACCGGGCGCAACCTCTATTCCGTCGATCCCCGGGCGGTGCCGTCGCGCGCCGCGCATGTGCAGGGTATCAAGCTCGCTGAAGAGCTGTTGCGCCGCCACCTGCAGGAGCAGGGCGACTGGCCGCGTGGCCTCGTTGTCAACCTCTGGGGCTCGGCTACGATGCGCACGGCCGGCGAGGAGTTCGCCATGGCGCTCCATCTCGCGGGCCTGGCGCCGCGTTGGGATAGCGGATCCGAGCGCGTCCACGGCATCGAGGTTGTTCCGTTGGCCGTCTTGAACCGGCCTCGCATCGACGTGACGCTGCGCGTGTCGGGTCTGTTTCGCGATGTTTTCCCCAGTCTCGCGCAGCTGTTCGAGATGGGGGCGGCGGCGCTCGCCGCGCGGGACGAGAGCGCGGAAGACAATCCCTACGTCGCCCGCACGCCGCGCGTGTTTGGTCCGCGCCCCGGGCACTACGGGGTCGGACTCGGCGCGGCGCTGGAAGATTATCGGCCCGAGGGCCGCGACAGAGCAGGGGAGGCGTGGCTCGCCGGCTCCGAATGGACGATCGATGCGTCGGGCAACGCGTCGAAGGACCGCGCCGCGCTGGAGGCGCGGTTGCTGGCGGCCGACGGCCTCGCCCATGTGCAGGATCTCGGGGAGACCGATCTGCTGCTGGCGGCCGACTATGCCGCGCATGCGGGAGGCTTCGCCGCGGCCGTGGCGAAGCTTGGCGGAGCGGCGCCCGCGCTTTACCATTTGACCGCGACCGCTGCCGATGCCCCCCGCGGCCGAACGTTTGCCGAAGAAATCGCCCGCGTGGTCCGCGCCCGTGCCGCCAATCCCGCTTGGGCCAGCGGCATGATGCGGCACGGATTTCGCGGTGCGGCCGAAGTCGCGGCGACGCTGGATAACCTCGCCGCCTTCGCGCATCTGACGCGCGCCGTCCCAGGACATTTGTTCGATCTCTATCACGAGGCCACCCTGGGCCGACCCGAACTGGTCGATTTCATGCGACGCGAAAATCCGGCCGCGCTGACCGCGTTGCGCGACCGGTTTCGCGCGCTGTATGACGCACAGCTCTGGGCGACACGACGCAACTCGATTGCCGCGACATTGGGATGCGACAATGATTAAGGGGGGCGAGCAAAAGTCCCCGCGACAAGCTCCAGCGATCCGCGGATGGTGTCCCGGAGCGCTGCGTCCGATGGTGTCGGGCGATGGTCTGGTTGCGCGCGTGCGTCCGCGCGGCGGCAGGCTGACGCCGGTTCAGGCTATCGGCCTGGCGCGGCTGGCCGTGGCCCATGGCAACGGGCTGCTCGACCTGACGTCACGCGCCAACATTCAGGTGCGCGGCGTCACCGAGGGCGGCTACGGCCCGCTAACCGAAGGTCTCGCCGCGCTGGGGTTGATCGACCCGACCGCGGAAGCGGAGGCCCAGCGCAACATTGTGGTCACGCCGTACTGGTCAAGCGATGACGATGTGCAGACCATTGCTGCAACGCTGGCGGACGCGTTGGCCGCGCCCGATGCGCCCCGCATGCCCGGAAAATTCGGATTTTCCGTCGACTGCGGGCCGTCGCCCGTCCTCAGCGCGATCTCCGCCGATATTCGTTTGGAGCGCGGTGGCGACGGCTGTCTGCTGTGCCGCGCCGACGGCGCGGTAGCGGCAGCGCGGGTGACAGCCGGGACGGCCGTCGACGCCGCGATGAAACTCGCGCACTGGTTTCTGCGCTCGGGCGGCGTGAGCGGCGGTCGCGGCCGTATGGCGGCTCATCTGGCGCGGGGCGCGGTCCTGCCCGACAGATATACCGAAGCGCCGGTTCAACCGTCCGCGCGCAGCATGCCGAAGCCCGGCCTCGTGGAAGCAGGCGTATTGCTTGGATTTGAATTCGGTCAATTGCGGGCCGAAACGCTTTCTGCGCTGGCAAATCACGGCGCGCTGCGCCTCACGCCCTGGCGCATGCTGCTCATCGAGGGACTTGACGCCGCGCCCGATCTGCCGGGCCTCGTGACCCGGCCTGACGATCCGGCGCTTCGCGTCGTCGCCTGCACCGGTGCGCCGGACTGCCTGCAGGGGCAACAACCGACGCGCGCGCTCGCCCGGATTCTGACGCCGTTGCTCCCGACGTTTTTGCCGCAGGACGCGGTGCTCCATGTCTCCGGATGCGCTAAGGGTTGCGCGCACCCGCAGCCTGCGGCCCTTACACTGACCGCTGGCGCGGACGGCTACGATCTGGTCCGTGGCGGCCGGCCGGGGGATGCGCCGATGCGCAGCGGACTGAGCGTCGAATACCTGACCGCCAACCCCGCAACTTTGTACGTGACGCGGTGATGCCTCACATTTACGAAACAGACGGCGCCGCGATCTACCGCCAATCCTTTGCGACGATCCGGGCGGAGGCCGATCTGGCGCGTTTCACCGATGACGAAGAGACGGTGGTGGTGCGCATGATCCATGCGGCCGGCCTGGTTGGCCTGGAGGCCGATGTGCGATTCACGCCGGGCATGGCGCGAACCGCGCGGAAAGCTCTTGAAGACGGTGCGCCGATTCTTTGCGATGCGCGCATGGTCAGCGTCGGCATCACCCGGGCGCGGCTTCCTGCCGGCAACGACGTGATCTGCACGCTGCAAAACGAAGGCGTGCCGGAGCGCGCCCGTCAGATGGGCAACACCCGCTCGGCGGCGGCGCTCGAACTGTGGCGACCGTATCTCGCCGGAGCAGTCGTCGCGATCGGCAATGCGCCAACCGCGTTATTCCATCTCCTCAACATGCTCGAAGACCCCGCCTGTCCGCGTCCGGCCGCCATCATCGGCTGCCCGGTGGGCTTTGTCGGCGCGGCGGAATCGAAGGCGGCGCTGGCGGCCGCGGCGCATTTGCCGTCCGTCATTGTGGCCGGGCGGCTTGGCGGATCTGCGATCACTGTCGCCGCCGTCAATGCGCTGGCTGGCCGGAAGGAATAGTTGCTGTGGGCAATATCACTGGGAAGATCATTTGCACTGGCCTCGGCCCCGGCGACCCCGATCTCATCAGCGTCAGGTCTGACCGGCTCATCCGCGCCGCGCGGCATGTTGCCTATTTCCGCAAGGCCGGCCGGCCGGGTCAGGCGCGCCTGATCGTGAACGGTATGCTCGCGTCTGACGTTACCGAATACCCGATGGAATATCCCGTGACGACCGAAATTCCATTCGACAGCGCGGATTACCGGCAGCTTCTCGGATCGTTTTACGACGCATGGGCAACGCGCCTTGCCCGGTTGTCGGAGACCGAGGAGGTCATCGTGCTCTGCGAGGGCGACCCGTTCTTCTATGGATCCTTCATGCACCTCTACAGTCGGCTGCACGGGCGCGTCGAGATCGAGGTCGTCCCGGGCATCAACGGCATGACCGGCTGCTGGACCGCGACCGGAATTCCGATCACATGGGGCGACGATGTCTTGGCGGTTCTGATGGGCACGCTACCTGAAGACGACCTCATCCGTCACATGCAAGGCGCCGATGCGCTCGTCGTGATGAAGACAGGCCGCAACCTTCCGAAGGTGCGCCGCGCGCTCGCGCGTGCCGGCCGGCTGACCGATGCGTGGCTTGTCGAGCGTGGCACCATGGACGGCCAACGGGTGATTCGGCTGGCTGATGCGGATACAACGGATTGCCCCTATTTCGCGACCGTCTTAGTGCACGGCAACGGCCGCCGCCCGCGGGTGGACGGATGACCGGCTGGCTCACGGTGGTTGGGCTGGGTCCGGGTGCCGCCTCTCTGATCACACCCGAAGTGTCGATGGCACTGGCCGAGGCCACCGATCTGGTCGGGTATGGCCCCTATGTCGCGCGCATCCCGTCGCGTGTTGGCCTAACCCGCCATGCCTCAGATAATCGCGTCGAACTGCAGCGCGCTCGTCAAGCCCTCGACATGGCCGCCGCCGGGCGACGGGTGGTTGTGGTGTCGTCTGGCGATCCCGGCGTGTTCGCGATGGCCTCGGCAATATTCGAGGCGCTGGAAGGCGCTCCGCAACATCACGCGCTCAATGTCCGCGTGCTCCCAGGTATCACCGCGATGCTGGCCGCCGCTGCCCGCGCCGGTGCGCCGCTCGGTCATGATTTCTGTGCCATCAATCTCAGCGATAATCTCAAGCCCTGGTCGCTCGTTGAGCGACGATTGCGGCTGGCGGCCGAGGCCGATTTCGCTATGGCGCTCTACAACCCGCGTTCGGCGAGTCGTCCCGACCAATTCGGGCGCGCGCTCGACGTGTTGCGTGAAGCCTGCGATCCCTCGCGGCTGATTGTATTCGCGCGTGCCATCAGCACAGCGGACGAAAGAATTGAAACCACCACGCTGCTCGAGGCTCGTCCCGAGATGGCGGATATGCGCACCGTCGTTTTGGTCGGCAGCTCCCTGACCCGGCGCGTGGGGCGCCACGTCTACACCCCGAGGCGTGCCGTTTGACCCAACCAGAGCATGACCTCAGCAACGCTCCGCACCACGCGCCGCTCAGGCAGCGGAGGCCGCTTGATCAAGATCACCCGGGCGCCAAGCGCTCGCGCCGCCGAAAGTTTAGCTCGCGCGCCTTCGCCTCCGGCGTTCTTGGCGACCACGTGGGTGATGCGGTGAAGGCGCAGCAAGGCAATATCGCTCTCCGCCGTGAAGGGGCCGCGCGCAATCACGATTGCCGCCGCACGCAGCGGCAGCGGATTCTCGGGCGGATCGACCAGACGCAAGAGATAAAAATGTTGCGGTCGCGCCGCGAAGGGGGCGAGGTGTTGTTTGCCGATCGCCAGGAAGACCCGCGAAGGCGCCTCGGGCAACGCCGCGACGGCGGCCTCTACATCGCTCACATGTTGCCAATCGTCATCCGGCTCCGCGCGCCATGGCGCACGTTCGAAGGCGACCAACGGTGTGTGCGTTTCGGCGCAGGCAGCGATGCTATTGCGGCTTATCTGGAGCGCGAAAGGGTGGGTGGCGTCGATCAAATGGCTGAACCCTTCGCGCCGAATGGTATCGGCGAGACCCTTGGCGCCTCCAAAACCACCGATCCGCGTTTGCAATGGCTGCGCGGCGGGGGTTGTGGTGCGGCCGGCATAAGAA
>JAQGJY010000061.1 GCA_028290325.1 Tardiphaga sp. | reverse complement strand
GGCCGAAATCGCCGCGTTGCGCGATCAGGCGGCGCGAGACGGACTGACGCTGGTGACGACGCGAAAGGATCGCGCGCGGCTCGGCGCGCAGGCGCAGAACATCGCATCGTTCGAGGTGACGCTGGCGTTCGACGATCCGGCGGCGTTGAAACTGTTCGTCATGGAACGCCTCAATCAGGCGCGCGCCACAGCGTTCCGCCGCTAGATCTGCTGCTTCAGCGCGGCGGGATAATGCCGCGCCAGCACCGCGTTCGGCACGGCGTAAGCCTCCTGCCGATCGACGCTCCAATACTTCAACTCGTCGAGCGGGATCCGTTCGTTGCTGACGGCGCAGAGCACATAGGTGCCGGGCGAAATCACGCGGAAGTCGCCGTCGAGGTACTGTACCTGCGCTTCGCCATTGCCGGACCCGTTGAATTTATTGAGCACGTCTGTCTCCCGATCTCTCAGGGGCTTAAATAGGCGTTCGCGGCGGTGGAGGGAAGTGGGCGCTGCGACGGGAGTGCCGTGACCGATGGCTAAAACAGACTGCCCTGATCGACCATTTTCGCGCCTCGCTTCGGTGTGGCGGATTTCGCCACCGGCGCGGCCTCGCCTTTCGCGATGGCTTCAACACGGCCATCGGCGAATTCGATGCTGAGCGCGGCAGCCGGCGTGACATCCGCCGCCGCGCGCAATGCAACGCCGTTGCCGTCACGCACCAACGCGAATCCCCGCGCCAGCACGCCGCGATATGACAACGCCGCCAGCAACTGGCCCTGATGCATCACGCGCGCATCCTGCCGCTGGATGAAGGTCGCGACCGCACGGCGCGCGCGCTCCGCGAGACGCGCGACGCGCTCGCGATCGCGCAGGATCGCGCCGCGTTGCTGTTCGGCATTGGCGAGTTTCGAGGCTTTCAGCCGGATCGACAGGCCATCGAGACGCTCGCGGCGCTGCCGCAACAAGGCGCGTTCTGAATTGTTCAGGCGCGTGTCGGATGACGCGATGCGCTGTTTACCATGTTCGAGCTGCGCGTTCAGCACGCGCAACGTCAACCGGCCGCTGATCTGCGCATAGCGGCGAAAATGCAAACTGGTGTTGGCGCGCAGCGCGCGCGGCAGCCCCGATGCCGCCGTATCGAGCCGTTGGCGCGGGATGGCCAGCAATTCGCCCGCCGCGGGCAACGCCCGGATCGCCGCGCGCAGATCGCTGCGTCGCGTCTCCTGTCCGCGCTGCCAGCACAGCATCATGCGCCGTTCGAACGCGCCGACTTCGACATACAGTTCGGCGCGTACCGGCACCGCCATTTCGGCGGCGGCGGTCGGCGTCGGCGCGCGCTTGTCGGCGGCGAAATCGATCAGCGTCACGTCGGTCTCGTGGCCGACCGCGGAGATCAGCGGGATCATGCTCTCGGCGGCGGCGCGCACGACGATCTCCTCGTTGAACGACCACAGATCTTCCAGCGAGCCGCCACCGCGCGCGACGATCAAAAGATCGGGCCGGGGAATCGCGCCGCCTTCGGGCAGCGCATTGAAGCCGTGGATCGCGGCGGCGACCTGTTCGGCGGAGCCGTCACCCTGAACCTTCACGGGCCAGACCAGCACGTGGCGCGGAAACCGATCTTCCAGCCGATGCAGGATGTCGCGGATCACCGCGCCGGTCGGCGAGGTGACGACGCCGATGACTTCCGGCAGCCAGGGCAGCAGCTGCTTGCGCGCCTCGTCGAACAGGCCTTCGGCGCCGAGCTTGCGCTTGCGCTCTTCCATCAGGGCCATCAGCGCGCCGACGCCGGCCGGCTCGATCGCCTCGATGACGATCTGGTATTTCGACGAGCCGGGATAGGTCGTCAGCTTGCCGGTGGCGATGACCTCAAGGCCTTCCTGCGGCTTGAAGCGCATCCGGCCGTGGACGCCTTTCCAGACCACGGCCTCGATCTTCGCGCCATCATCCTTCAGCGCGAAATAGCAATGGCCGGACGAATGCGGCCCGCGAAAGCCGGAAATCTCGCCGCGCACCCGGACATGGCCGTAGGCATCCTCGACCGTTCGCTTCAAAGCCGAGGACAGCTCGGAAACGGTGAATTCGGCGAAATTGGACAGCGTTTCGGCGGCGGTTTTCGGCATCGGTCCCTTCGGATGTTGCACCGCTGGCGTACCATGTCTAATGCATCCGGAATACTTCAATAGGGCATGATCCACTTCCGAAAACCGGGAGGCCACCCTGCGGGATCATGCCGCGCTGATCAGGTCTGCGTCCCATGAACATCCTTTTGCTCGGTTCCGGCGGTCGTGAGCATGCGCTGGCGTGGAAGATCGCGGCGTCTCCTCTGCTCACCAAGTTGTGGTGCGCGCCGGGCAATGCCGGCATCGCCAAGGACGCGGACTGCGTCGCGCTGGATATGGCCGACCATGCGGCGGTGATCGCGTTCTGTCGCGCCAACGCCGTGGATTTCGTCGTGGTCGGGCCGGATGCGCCGATCGCGGCGGGCATCGTCGACGATCTGGGGGCCGCCGGCATCAAGGCATTCGGCCCGACCAAGGCGGCCGGCCAGCTCGAAAGCTCGAAGAGCTTCACCAAGGCCTTGTGTCGCGCCAACGCCATTCCCACGGCCGCCTATGAGCATTTCACGGACGCCGAGGCTGCGAAGGCTTACGTCCGCGCGCAGGGTGCGCCGATCGTCGTCAAGGCCGATGGCCTGGCGGCCGGCAAGGGCGTCGTCGTCGCGATGACGCTGGCGGACGCGCTGGCCGCCGTGGACATGATGTTCGGCGGCGGTTTCGGCGAGGCCGGCGCGGAAGTCGTCGTCGAGGAGTTCATGCGGGGCGAGGAGGCCTCGTTCTTCGCGCTCTGCGACGGCGAGCATGCGTTGCCGCTGGCGACGGCGCAGGATCACAAGCGCGCCTTCGATGGCGACACCGGCCCGAATACCGGCGGCATGGGGGCCTACTCTCCTGCGCCGGTCATGACGGAGGCGTTGTGCGCGCAGGTCATGGACGAGATGATCCGGCCGACCTTGCGCGCGCTCGCGGCAATGGGCACGCCGTATAAGGGCGTGCTGTATGCGGGCGTGATGGTCACGGCGCAGGGACCGAGGCTGGTCGAATACAACGCGCGGTTCGGCGATCCGGAATGCCAGGTGCTGATGCTGCGGATGATGTCCGATATCGTGCCGGCGTTATTGGCCAGCGCCGACGGGCAATTGAAGAATTTCAGCCTGCGTTGGTACGACAACGTGGCGCTGACCGTCATCATGGCGACCAAGGGTTATCCGGGCGATTACGGCAAAGGCTCGGTGATCGCAGGGCTGAATGAGGCGGCGGCGTGCGAAGGCGTCGAGATTTTCCACGCCGGAACCAAGGCCGATGGCGATCGCGTGCTGGCGAATGGCGGGCGCGTGTTGAACATCTGCGCGACCGGCAAGACCGTCAAAGAGGCGCAGCGGCGCGCTTATGCGGCTGTCGATCGGGTCCGCTGGCCCGAGGGATTTTGTCGCCGCGACATCGGCTGGCGCGCGGTGGAGCGGGAAGAGCATCCGTAGGGTGGGCGGAGCCACATCGGCGTCGTCTTCGGCGCAAGGGCGCCTTCGCCGGCCCGCCGGATGGTCAGCGACGCGCCTTGAAGAACGCGCGCAGCATTTCCGCCGACTGGCTCTCGCCGATCCCCGGATAGACCTGCGGCGCGTGGTGACATGTCGGCGCTGAAAAGAACCGCACGCCCGAGTCCACCGCGCCGCCTTTCGGGTCCGCCGCGCCGTAATAGAGCCTGCGGACGCGCGCGAGCGAGACCGCCCCGGCGCACATCGTGCAGGGCTCCAGGGTGACGTAGAGATCGCAGCCGATCAGCCGCTCGCTGCCGATTTTCGACGCCGCTTCCCGCAAGGCCAGCAATTCGGCGTGTGCGGTCGGATCACGATCCCGCAATGTGCGATTGCCGGCGGCGGCGATGACCGCGTTGTCGCGCACGACAACGCAGCCGATCGGCACTTCGCCGGCATCGGCGGCGGCTCGCGCGGCAGCTAAAGCCTCATCCATGAACGTCATTGCCGCATATCAGTCTCGATCCAACGCCTTCGTCATGCCCCGGCCATGAATGACGGCTATCGCACGCGCCGCAAAGCCGCTATCGGTTGTTTTCCCATTTGCGCGCCGTGAGGCGCCCAGCCAGAGATAAATTCATGCCCCGCGATAACGATAATTACAACGCTCCCCGTGGCCGATCTCCCGGCGCCAAGGGCCCCGGCGGCAGCAAAGGCCGATCCGGTGCCGCGCGCGGTCCCGAGAAGAAGTTCGCCAAGCGCGATGGCAAACCGTTTGAGGGCCGATCCGCGGGTTCGCGCGATGGCGAGCAGCGCCCCTATGCCGGCAAGCCGGCCGGCGATGGTCCTAAAACCTACGGCAAAAAACCCTATTCCGGGCCGGGCAAGCCGTATGCCGGCAAGCGCGAAGGTGCGGCTCCGGCGCGGTCGTTCAGCGATCGGCCGAAGCGCGACTTCAGCGAGCGGCCGAGCCGCGATTTCAACGATCGTCCGAAGCGCGATTTCAGCGAACGTCCCGCGCGCGGCGGCGATCGTCCGCGCGATTTCGGCGGCGACAAGCGGCCTTACGCACCGCGCCCGCCGCGCGACGGCGCGCCGCGTGGTGACCGCCCACAAGGTGATCGTCCGTTCAAGCCGCGCGAGGATCGTGCGCCGCGTAGCGATCGTGGCGACGCGCGTCCGGCTGGACGATTTGCCGGCAAGACATTCGGCGACAAGCGACCCTACACGCCGCGCGGCGATGGTGATCGGCCGCAAGGTGATCGGCCGTTCAAGCCGCGTGGTGATCGTCCGCAGGGCGATCGCCCTTACGCCGCGCGCGGCGAGCGCCCGAGCTTCAACCGCGACGACCGTTCGCCGCGCCGCGACTTCAGCGGTCCCGATCGCAGCGAGTCCAAGCCGTGGGAAAAACGCGAGCCGCGCAGTGATCGTCCCGCATTCGCGCGCGACGATCGCGCGCCGCGCGGGTTCGACAAGCCGCGCTTCGACAGACCGCGCTCGGATCGTCCGGACCCTGAACGCAAGCCGCGCGAGGATCGCGGCGGCGACGAGCGCCCGCGTTTCCAGCGCCCGCGTGACGATCGCCCGCAATTCGATCGTCCGCGTGGCGATCGGCCGGTGCGCGGTCGCAGCGATTGGCAAGAGCATCCGCGCAACGAAAGCAGCGG
>JAQGJY010000022.1 GCA_028290325.1 Tardiphaga sp. | reverse complement strand
GGCGCCACCGACGATGCCGGTCGCCGCATCAAGAGGGAAAAAACCGGTATCGCTACCGTAGCGGCGGTCGCCGAAGTCCCGGTCGATGCCGATATTCGCGTCGCGATCGCGCACCATGCGCCGCTCGCTCCGGCCCATATTCGGGTGCTTCATTTGCTGCTTTTTGATCTGGGAGGAGCTGTGGGAGTGCTCACGAATACCCTGAGCCAGCACAGGCGTCACCATCATCGACGTCAACACGGCCGCGGCCGCGAAAAGTTTGGTCTTGGTCATAGAATGTCCTTGCGTTGCATATTTACGCATTGACAACAGTGCGGTGCAGCATCCGTTCCCCCTGCCGCATTTGGGCCGTTCAAACCAATGTGAGCGTGTCCGGCGCCTATTGCCGGAACCGGGCTGATGGTGTTGGACGCAAGCGCGGTAGCGGTGTTGACTTTATAGTGTCGCATCGCCCATAAACGCGCCGAACCGTTGGCCCTGTTCGGGTTGCGTGTCTGCCTCGTATAACGCCTTGCTGCGAAAACAGCTTGCGGTATCCAGTCTAGGCGGGGGAGTGTCCCGAGTGGCAAAGGGAGCTGACTGTAAATCAGCCGTCTTATGACTTCGAAGGTTCGAGTCCTTCTTCCCCCACCAGTTTCTTCCCCCACGATTTCGCTGATCTCGCGAATTTGGCGCTGCCACCTGCCGGTTTTCGGTGGCACTGGTTGAATACCGTGCTGATCGCTGTGCCGCTTTGGGCGATGAGGGCGGCCCGGACCCGTCAGAAACGCTGTTACGCCGCTGAGCGCGGACCGCGCGGCCTGGTGTGAGGGCCTCGTCCGTCGGCGATCTGACGCGCCGCGCCTTGCCAACTCGTGTCACTCGACGGTTGGCTGAGGACACTGTCATTCGGGTGGTGGCGGGGTTCGTTGTGAACACCGAGGGATCCTGATAAACCTGATCTGCGATGACCGTCATCGGTGTAATTGCCGCGCGCATGACCCCGTCATCTCCTCATATCCGCAAATTTCGCCCTCCTTTTCAAAGCAGCCATGACAGACGAACCGCGCAGATTTGCACCGAATAAGACTGGACCGAACAAGACGGGGCGGGACAAAGCCCGATTCATGCGGGGTCCGGGCCAGAAATTCGACCGCAGCGCCGGCCGCAACGCCTCGAAACGCCCGGGCTCCGATCGCCGCGAGCACGATCCCGACGCCCCGGTGATTCTCTATGGCTGGCACACCGTCTCGGCTGCTCTGGCGAATCCCAACCGCAAAATCCGCAAACTCATACTGACCGAAAACGCGGTCCATCGCCTGGCCGAGGACAACATCGCACTGCCCGTCACGCCGGACATCGTGCGACCGGGCGACATCGATGCGCGGCTTGGTCCGGATGCGGTGCATCAGGGTCTGCTTGCCGAGGCCGATCATCTCGATCAGCTGGACATCAAAGACGTCGCGCCAGAGGGCATCGTTTTGGTGCTCGATCAGATCACCGATCCGCACAATGTCGGCGCGATTCTGCGCTCCGCCGCCGCCTTTGCCGTGAAGGCGATCGTCACCACCGCGCGGCACAGCCCGGAAGCTACCGGCGTGTTGGCGAAATCCGCTTCCGGCGCGCTCGAACTGGTGCCGCTGATCACGGTGCAAAATCTGGCGCGCGCGCTGAACGATCTGAACCAAGCCGGCTTTCTCACCGT
Source organism: Tardiphaga sp. (assembly GCA_028290325.1). GTDB lineage: Bacteria > Pseudomonadota > Alphaproteobacteria > Rhizobiales > Xanthobacteraceae > Tardiphaga. The sequence continues at coordinate 6,708 of JAQGJY010000022.1, read as the reverse complement.
TGGTCTCGACAGCGACGGCAGCGACGATCTCGCCACGATCACGCTGCGACAGCCGCTCGCCCTTGTGCTGGGCGCCGAAGGCAAAGGCTTGCGCCAATTGACGCGGGAGACCTGCAACGCCGTGGCGCGGCTTGATATGCCCGGCGAGATCAAAAGCCTCAACGTCTCGAACGCAGCGGTCGTCGCGCTCTACGTCAGCGCAAGTCGCCTCGGCCTGATGCGCTGAGCGAACCTCTGACATCGCCCGATCCGCGCAACGTCGTCGCAAATGAAAACGCCCGCAGTGTCCTGCGGGCGTTTTCGTTTCATCACATCGACGTCGACGTCGATCAGTTCAGGCGACGAAGCGGACGCTGATACTGCTGGCGCGAATAGCTATAGCCCTGCCCATACGAAACGCGTGGCGCGTAGGATCGGCGCGGGGCGTAACCATAGCGCGCGGCGCGGGCCGAGTAGCCATAGCCGTAGCGCGCCGACGGGCGTGCGTAGCCGTAATCCTGACGGGAGTAACCGCCGTAATAGACCGGACGCGGACGCCACGGACGATAGGCCGGACGCGGCCGATAGCTGTAAACCGCCGGACCTTCGTCATAGCCGACCGCCGAATAGTGCGTCGTGGCGTTGGCGTAAGGACCGCCGTTGTAGCCGTAGTCCTGCTGATAGCTCGGATACGGCGCAAAGCTTGCCGGGCCGGAATAGACCGGACCCTGGTTGGCGTAATAATACTGCGCGCTTGCCTGCGGCAACGCGCCGTAACCGTAGCCGGCCGAAACATAGCCCGCGCCATAACCTGCGCCGCCGCCGTAACCATAGCCATTATAGCCACCGCCATAGGCGTAACCTGATACAGCGTAGCCGCCGCCATAATAGCCGCCACCGCCACCGCCGCCGCAGGGGCCGCAAGGCGAGCACGACGTGAACAGTCCGCGGCCGCCACAGGCCGAAGCCGGTGCAGCGGTCACGGTGACGACTGCCGCCGCCGCAATAAGTCCGTAGATGAATTGACGCATTACACTCTCCTGTCGGTGTTTTTTTGGTCGTTTCTAGTTTCGATATTTCCGGGCTTGGTTGTCCGGGAAATTGGGTAAAGGATTTTGAACGGCGCCGGGTGCGATGATGACCGGCGGCGGATCGAACGGCACTTCGAGCCGCGCGGCAGGCGGCGCCGACTGCGCGGAATAAGACCGATGATAACTTTCGGCGGCCTCGGGCCTCTTGCGATTGGCCGGCGGCTCGATTTCAAGACGGCCATAGCCGGGCAGCGACCCTAAACTGGGGAAGTAATGACCCACCGGCGGCGCGGGATAGGCAGGCCGTCCGCCGTAGATCGTCGGCTGAATGTGAACGCCGCGCGCCAGCCCCCAATCGCTTTCGATCACCGCATAGGACGCATCGATGCCGTTGATGATGATCGGCACGCCGGCGCGCCCCGGAATCACGATCGCGGTCGTGCCTTCGGCCGCTGCCGTCAGCGTCGTCGCGACCAGACTTACCAGCACATATGCGGTTCGCATCGAGATCACCTTGCGTGTGAAGGGCATCCTACCGGAAGGCCGGATGCCAAGGGTTAAAGCCGCGGCCTAAACTGCCGGTAAGCCTAACGCGCGCGGATCAGATGATGTTGAAATGCAGGCGACGCGGTGGGAAAGCGTTAATGGCCCAAGGCGCGCGCGCTTCGATGGTGCGATCGTGATGGTGCCGGTTGAGAGGATTGAACTCCCGACCTTCGGTTTACAAAACCGCTGCTCTACCGCTGAGCTAAACCGGCATCGACGAGACTGCTACCAGTGACATCCGCCGCCGACAAGTGCGTCGTGCGGGCTTGTCTTCATGCAAAAGGCCGGCGCGAGGCCGGCCTTCCGTAACATCGTGAAGTCTTGCTTGCTCAGTATTTCGCGACCACGGGGCCGCCCCAGCCGAAGCGGTAGTTGAGCCCGACCTTCACCGTGTGGTCGTCCTTGCGATAATTGGCCCCGACCACATCAGCCGGACCGGACGTCACGGTGGTGTTGCCGAAGTTGTAATACTGATACTCGGCCTTGGCCGACCAGTTCGGCGCGAACATGTATTCGAGACCGGCGCCGACCGTATAGCCACTGCGCTTGCTATCCGCGGTAAAAGCCGCCGGCGCACCGGCCGCATTGGTCACGTCAAGGCTGTTGTCACGCCACGCATAGCCACCCTTGGCATACAGCAAGGCCGGACCCCACGTATAACCCAACCGGCCGGTAACAGAACCAATGCCGCGGTCATTGTCGGTCAGCGTCGAACCGCCGGTGAACAGCGCGGTGTTGGTATTGCTCGGCAGCCAGCTGTACTGCGCCTCGATACCGACGACCCAGTTGCGAGCGAACTGATAATCCGCGCCACCCTGAATGCCGCCCATGAACCGGCCGTTGCTGCCGAACAGCGCATTGTCGCCATTGAACGCGCCGCCGACATGGCCACCGACGTAGAAACCGGTCCAGTTATAGACAGCTTCCGGCGCGGTATAGGCCGGCGCCTTGCTGTAGGTCCGCGCCGGCAGATCAGCGGCGAACGCCGGCACGGCAAACACAACCATGGCGGTACTGAGCAGGAATTTCTTCATCTTAGACCCCTCGTGAGTTGGTTTGACCATCAAAAAACAACATGGCCTGAGTTTGGTTGCTTCCGGGCGAACAGGCAGCAGCAATTGCCATCAAATGTGGCGAAAAGGTCACAACGGCTGTTGGTTCGGCGGGTCGCGATTTAACAGCCATCCCGGTTGGTCGGCTGGCGGCGGTGCTAGGTCCGATCTCGGGACCCATCAGCGCGTCAGGATCTGAAGCTCCGGGAATGGCGTGTAAGTGGCGCCGACGCACAGATCCCCGGTATCATCGACCATGCGATCGAGCCGGCCATCGATATATGAAACGGCGCGCTCGCGGACACCGCGATAGCTGCCGTCCGTTTCGCGCGGATTGTACTTCAGGCAGCTGACGTAACGCAGCTGGCCGTTGACGGTGCGCTGCACGGGCTCGGCCATTGAAGCGTCGCGCACCCCGACGGGGTCCTTCAGATAGGTCCGCAGGAAGGCCAGCAGTTCAGTTTTGAAGCTCGACGGAAACGGCTGACCGCGATCGGTGCGATCGCTTTCCAGCATCGAACTCATGCCGCAGCCGGCGAGCGACAACGCCACCAGCAGCCCTGCGGCTTTTGCAATTCGGTTCACGCCACCCTGCCCCGCTCGATCCACGAGCGCGGACATTAGGCGATCTGGAGACCGAGGGGAATCCCGGCTGGCAGGCACCAGCCGGGACCGGTCCGCTCAGCGGCGGTGATGATGATGGCGGACGTGGTGATGCCGCATGTGGTGATGGCGGTGCATGTGATGGCGGTGCATGTGATGATGGCGGTGCATATGGCGACCACCCCGATGCATGCGGGCCTGCGCGTCGGCAACCCTCGGCGCGAGCTTGACCTGCGTGCTGGCGTGAGCCGATGCCGGCGTTGCGACTTTCGCGTCAGTCTTGACGAAGGTCGAGCCGGCGAAGGCCGGGGCCGCCAGCAACGACATTGCGATCAAGGCGGCGGACAATGATTTCAGCATGAGTTGTCTCCTCTCGGGTGCGATCGTTGCGGTGCCGGTCGAATGGCCGGGGCGTGTCGATCTTGCCATGAGGCTAGACGCGCGGCGCTGAACCGCAGCTGAAGCCCCTATACGGATTTCGTTCATCTGAACGACATCTCGGTCATCCACGCGCGACCACGGCGCTCGACAGCCGCACGCCTTGTCATATAGACGAGCGAATGGCGATCGCGTCCCCGCCGTTCGAGGCCCGTCACCATGACACTCTCCGCCGGCTATGATCGGATCGCCTTCATCGCCAGCACCGGCGCCGAAGCGCAACTGGCGCTGGCGCAACTCACCGCGAGATACGGCAATGTGGACCCGGCCGAGGCGGACATCATCGTCGCCCTCGGGGGCGATGGCCTGATGTTGCAGACGCTGCATCGACACATGCGCTCGGGCAAGCCGATCTACGGCATGCATCGCGGTACCGTCGGCTTCCTCATGAACGAGTACTCGACGCACGATCTGCACGCCCGCCTCAACGCCGCACGCGACACCGTGATCCATCCGCTGCTGATGCGCGCAACCGACGTCCACGGCACCGTGCATCTGCATCATGCCATCAACGAGGTCTCGCTGTTTCGCCAGAGCGCGCAGGCCGCCCGGCTCCGCATTCTCATCGACGAACGCGAGCGGATGGCTGAGTTGGTCGCCGACGGCATTCTGGTCGCGACGCCCGCCGGATCGACCGCCTATAATCTGTCCGCGCAAGGCCCGATCCTGCCAATCAACGCCGCGTTGCTGGCGCTGACGCCAATCAGCGCGTTTCGGCCCCGACGCTGGCGCGGCGCACTGCTGCCGAACACGGCGTTCGTCGTGATCGAGGTGCTCGAAGGCGACAAGCGCCCGGTCGCCGCCGTCGCCGATCATGACGAGGCGCGCGATGTGCGCCGCGTCGAGGTCATGTCGGACAAGTCGCTCGAGATGCGGATGCTGTTCGATCCCGGCCACAGCCTCGAGGAACGAATCCTCAGCGAGCAGTTCGGCTACTGATCGGATCGGCGCAACGGTTCGTTAACCTCGTTTGAGTAAGGTTAACGAGGCGTTTATGCCCGCTCCGAGCCGCCTCATGTTTCGCATCGACTTCAACAAACTGCGCTTCCTCGTCTGCGACGACAATCCGCACATGCGCCGCATTCTGCGGACGCTGCTGCATTCGTTCGGCACGCGCGAAGTGCATGAGGCCGAGGAAGGCGCGACGGCGCTCGAAATGTACAGCCACTACGTGCCGGATATCGTCATCACCGATTGGTCGATGCCGATCTTCGACGGCCTCGAACTGACACAGATGATCCGGCAGCCGGGCTCGTCCGGCAATCCCTACGTGCCGATCATCATGCTCACGGGCCATTCCGAAAAACGCCGCGTCACCATCGCGCGCGATGCCGGGGTCACGGAATTTCTGGCAAAACCGATTTCCGCCAAAGCGTTGTATCAGCGCATCTTGAGCGTGGTCGCCAACCCCCGCCCATTCATCAAGACCAAGACCTATTTCGGGCCCGACCGCCGGCGCAACACGACCGCGAAATACATCGGGCCGGAACGCCGCAACGGCGGCGACGTGGAAATTCTTCAGCAGCCATCGCTGCTCGACAAGGCGCGTTCATCGAGCTGATGTCGCAAGCGGGACCTATCGCCATGAAAAGATCTCAGCCGCCCGTGCTCGACATCCAGAGCTTCGCCGATCATCACATCATCACGCAGCCGAATCCGCTGCGCGCGGCGGTGCGGCAGATCGATCCTCGCGATGCCGACGATCCGGTCGCACGCGCCGAGCAGGCGCTGGCGGGATTGTCCGGCGAATTCCAGTCGTGGATGGAGACCGAATGCGAGCGCCTCGCCGCCGCGCACGAAACGATGAAGCTGCAAGGCGTCACCGCCGCGACGCGCAATGAACTGTTTCGCGCGGCGCACGACATCAAGGGCGATGCGGCGACATTCGGATTTCCGACCGCCGCCGCCGCCGCCGAAAGCCTGTGCCGGATCATCGAGCATGCGCCGGATCTTGCGGCGGTTCCGAGCGGGCTGATCGCGCATCACATCAACGCCATTCAGGCGATTATTCGCGAAAAAGCCGGCGTCGATACGACAGGCATGGCGGGCGAGCTCAGCCGCAAGCTACGCGGCGTCGCCGATGAATATCTCACCGCCGTCAATCGCGATCGTCCCGAGCATCTCGACGCGATCCTGGCGCCGAGCATCGTGCCGGGACGGTAGCGGCTTTCGTCGGCCTCGGATCGAGCGCATCACAACTCGCCGTCATTCCCGATTTGCCAGCCGGCTCTGACCGCTGGCGAAGGTCCAGAGTCCGATTCCAGATGACGTGCCGGAATTGCGGGTCCGGCTTATGCCGCGATCCGTTCGAACCGCGACGGCGTTGCGCTGGTGTCGGCGACGAGTTCGTCGCAGTACATTCGCGCTTCCTCGCGGGCGGATTCGGTGGCGAAGCGGCGCAGCAATACCAGCAATTGGTCGGAGCAGGACTCGTCCGTCTCGCACAAGGTCAGCACGCGCTCGACGACGCGCCGGCGCAGCCGCGACTCGCCACCGATCGATCCGACAAAGCCGATTTCCTGGTGCGCCAGTAAAGCAGCGGCGAAGGCCGGGAATGTCGAGGCCGGCAACCCGGCGCGGATCAGCAGCGCATGCAGGCTTGAGCCGCCCGCATCGTTCAGGATCGCGGAAACACGGGCTTGTGGCAGGTCGGTCAGTTCGACCAAGGCATAGTCGAACAGATCGAGATTGCCGGACAGCAGGGCGCGCAGAATGAGACCCGACGTCAATTGACCGGCGGCGCGCAGATGCCGCACCAGCCCGCGCATGTCGTCGCCGCGTGACCGGGCCGCGACGTGAACGGTCGAACGATCGAGCGCCTCAGCGGCGATGCGCCCGGCCCGATCCGCCGACAGCCAGTTCTTGGCCACGACGAAATGCGCCAGCGTCTGCGATAATTTCTGCACTAACGCCAGCCGCGTCGCGGCCGGCAGGCCGTCCAGCGTCAGCATCGCTTCGCGAATGTCGGCGACATGGCCATGACGTTCGACGATGCGGTCCCACGAGAATGCCACCAGCTCGGCGTAGGGATTCTGGATCAGCTGATAGACGGCGCGCGC
>JAQGJY010000443.1 GCA_028290325.1 Tardiphaga sp. | reverse complement strand
CTGAGAACTTGGCCATCAGCCATCCGCGCAGCGACCACGACGAGTAATTCTTGCTGCTGAGTGTCAGTGTTGCCTTGCTCATGGCGGCCTCCCCTACCCGCACTGATGCCCAAATGACGCGCGGATGCGAAATGACGCAGCAAGGGACATGCCAGTTCCGGCGGCAATTGACTCGAGCATGGCTTGTATATTGCATGGCAATAACAGCAGAGGATGCGTGCCCACATGGCGATGTCGATGATGTATCAGGCCTACCAGAACCAGATGGATTTCTCGGCGCCGTGGCGCGCCGGGGCAGTGTCGGCACTGAAATTCCTCAATCTCGTGCCGCAAGGCATCTTTGAAAGCGGCTTCTTCGACAAAGCCACAGCCGATCGATTGACCGCGAAAAATGGTCCATCCGAAAAACTGTTCGGTCGCCTGGCGTCAGCGTTTGAACTGATCTCACGGGCATCGCTGACTTACGCGCGACCCGATTATGCCATCGGCCCCGTGATGGTCGGCAATCGCGAACTGGACGTCACCGAACAGGTGGTGTTCTCGACGCCGTTCGGCTCGCTGCTGCATTTCAAGAAGGAAGGCTCGCCCGTGCAGCCGCAAGTGCTGCTGGTCGCGCCGATGTCCGGCCATTTCGCGACGTTGCTGCGCCAGACCGTGCAAACCCTGCTGCAGGACCACGATGTCTTCATCACCGACTGGCACAACCCGCGTGATATTCCGCTGTCCGCCGGAAAATTCGGACTCGATGAATATACCGAGCACCTCATCACGTTCCTGAACGTGCTCGGCCCCAAGTCGCACATGGTCGCGATCTGCCAGCCGTCGGTCTCGGCGCTCGCCGCCGCCGCGATCATGTCCGAGGACGACCATCCGGCGCGGCCGGCCAGCCTGACGCTGATGGCGGGACCGATCGATACGCGCATCTCGCCGACCAAGGTCAACGATTTCGCCAAGAGCAAGCCGATCTCCTGGTTTGAAAACAACCTGATCAATTACGTTCCGGTGCAGTGCAAGGGCGCGTTCCGCAAGGTCTATCCCGGCTTCGTCCAGCTGACCGCGTTCGTATCGATGAACCTCGATCGGCATATCAAGTCGCATGTCGATCTCGCCGACCATCTGGCCAAGGGTGAAACCGATAAGGCCGACATCATCAAGACATTCTACGACGAATATTTCGCCGTCATGGATCTGTCGGCGGAGTTCTATATCGAGACCGTACGCGATGTGTTTCAGGAGCATCTGCTGCCGCTCGGCAAGCTGACCTACAAAGGCCGCGCCGTGAATCCCGCCGCGATCAGGCGCATGGGTTTGATGACGGTCGAGGGCGAGAGGGACGACATCTGCTCGCTCGGCCAGACGCTGGCGGCGCAGGACCTTTGCAGCGGCGTTCGCGCCTATCGCAAGGTGCATCATATGCAAGCCGGCGTCGGCCACTACGGCGTGTTCAGCGGACGCCGCTGGAACAACGAAATCTATCCGCTGGTGCGCGACTTTATCCACGTCAATGCGTGACCCCTCCGAAAGTCTAGCGTCCGTCCACCCAATTGGGTGATGGCGTTTGAACCTTTGCTGGCTACGATAGCACTCACTAAGGTTAGCGCGCTTCCAACTCGGCGGCCCGCCTTACGCTTAGCCGCTTCGGCGGACCGTTTATTGCCACGGCGGACGCATATTTCGGGGTTTATATTGACGATCAGGCCGGCTTTGACGCCGGCCTTTTTCGTGAGCTGAAATGTCGGGCGACCTTCAATCGGCGCGGATCGGCGTGTCCTTCAAGCCATTGGCATCATAGGCACGACGCAGCAGGCCATTGGCCTTGGCCGCGGTCATGAATGTCGTCACGAACGCCAGCGACAGCGGTTTCTTCAGTGGCACCGCCACCGCCGTCGTTGTCTGCTTGAAGGTCTCGGCCAACACCTTGCTACCCGGCAACTGCCTCGACATCGCATTGAGCTGATCCCGAGACAGCGCGAACGCATCGACGCTGCCGGATTTCAGCAGCGCGAAGATTTCGTCGTAGGTCTGATAGCCCGTCACTTTCGCGACCTTGAGATGCGCGATCGCGCCGCGCATCGTCGTGGTGTTGCTGACCGCCGCCACTTGCACGCCGGTTTGATCCAGCGTCGCGAAATCGGCGATATCCGATCCCGGCTTGACAATATAGGTGGCGTCGGCGACCTCGTAGTTCGGGCCGAACGCCATCCGCGCCTGCCGCTCCGCATCGACCGGCAAAAACGTCACGTCATAGACACCGGAGTCGGCGGCGTCGACGATCTGTCCGGAATTCGGATACGGCACGAACGTCACCGGCACCCCGATCTGTCTCGCCATCTCGGTGCCCAGCGTCACCGGAACGCCGGCGTAGGAGCCGTCCGGTTTTTTCGTGGACCAGTACGCGCCGCCGGCCGGGCTGACGCCGATCGCGACGCGCAAGCTGCCCGAGGCCGCGATCTCATCCTTCAACGCATCGGCCTGGACCGCGCTTGCGCTCACCATCATCACGACTCCCGCCACCCAATGCCTGATCATCCCTGCCCCTAACTCGTCGCGACACTTTGCGGCGCCGTCTCACGCGGCAGAATCAACGCCGCGACGATCACGAGAATGCACAGCGCCGAAAAGGCGTGCAGCATCGTCAGAAAGCCGCCTTGCTCATAGAGCCAGGCGACCAGGCCGACCGACGCGCCCGCCGCCGTGAAGCCGATGAAGTAACGCACCGCGAAGGCGCGCGAGCGCCATTCCTCACTGGTGTATTTTCCGACCATCGCATCGTTCACCGTAATCTGCCCGAACAGGCCCATGATGATGCCGATCGCCACGACGATGAGGCCGACATTCGACGCCGACGCCGCGAGATACAGCAACGGCGCCAACAACAATGACAGCGGCATGCAGACGGTTTTCAGCGAATAGCGATCGATCATCTTGCCGACGGTGAATTGCGTCATCGCGCCGAATGTATAGACGCAGGCGGCGATGACGCCGAGCAGCGCCGGACTTTGCGTGAGGTCCGACAATCGCTCCGCGAACAGTTTCGGCAGCGCCACCGTGATCGCGTTGAAGGTGGTCGAGATCGCGATCACCACAATCAATAGCGACAGGATCACCCGCCACATGTCGCGCTTGGCGACGCGCGCCTGTGCCATCGCCTGCTTGAAGCCCGAGCGATCCTCATGCGCCACCGCGCGCGCGAACAGGACGCCGAGCCCCAAGGTCGCCACGCCGGGCAGGATGAAGGCCCAGCGCCAGCCGAGATATTGCCCGACCACGCCGGTGATCATCGCCGAGGATGCGACGCCGAGATTGCCCCAGACGCCGTTGATGCCCATTTCGCGACCAAGCTTGTCGGCGTAGGACACGATCATCGCGGTGCCCACAGGATGATAGATCGAGGCGAACAAACCGATGGAAAACAGCGCCGCGCCGAGTTGCACGGGCGTTTGGACAAGGCCGACGGTGATCATCGACAGGCCGATGCCGGCGAAATAGATCACCATCATGTGCCGCCGGCTCCAGCGATCGCCGAGCCAGCCTGTCACCAGCGACCCCGCGCCGAAGGCGATGAAGCCCGGCGTCGCGTAAGGCAGCAGTTCGGAATAGGTCATGCCGAGCGCCGGTCCCATCACGATGATGGCGGCCGCGAAAATCAGCATCGCGTAGTGATCGATGAAATGGGCGACGTTGACGTAGGCGATTACCCGCTTGGGGACGTTCATCGTGCCGTTCCTCGGTCGCTCTTTTCAGGCATTTGAGCGACTGGGATCGGTCCCGTCAATGACGGGCTTCGAACGGCACTCAGAACGGCGCGTCGCCGAGCCCTTCCGCATCGGCAGGACGCGCGCCCGGCGCGTCCCAGCGGAAACGGCGATCGGCCTCGGCGATGACGAGATCATTGATGCTGGCCTCGCGCCGCCGCATCAGGCCGGCGGCATCGAACTCCCATTGCTCGTTGCCGTAGGAGCGATGCCACTGCCCCGCGTCGTCATGCCATTCATATTGAAAGCGCACAGCGATGCGATCGTCATGAAAGGCCCAGAGATCCTTGACCAGGCGATACTCGTGTTCTTTGGCCCATTTGCGCGACAGGAATTGCACGATCGCCTCACGGCCCCGAAAGAATTCGTTGCGATTGCGCCAGACGCTGTCCTCCGTATAAGCCAGCGACACGCGAACCGGATCGCGCGAATTCCAGGCATCCTCGGCCATGCGCGCTTTCTGCGCGGCGGTCTGTATCGTGAATGGCGGCAGCGGCGGCCGTGACATGGTGAACTCCGGGTTGGGACCCGCAGAGTATCGTCATCGCGGCGCGAGTCGATGGGGCGTTGCCTATCGACCGATCGTCAAGTCCAATCGAACTCAGCGATCCGCTTTCATCGCCACGCGCAGTGGCTTCGGGATCGGTCGCGCCCGGCCACCCGAGACAAATGCCACCTTCACGGTCGCCTTCAGCAAAACGTCGTCGCCACGCCGCACCTCCTGGTGAAGCGTGATCGACGCGCCCCTGACTTCATGAGGCTGGGTGACGATATCGAGGATGTCATCCATCACCGCGGGCTTCAGAAAATCGAGTTGCATGGCGCGCACGACGAAGGCGAAGCCCGGCGCCTCAGCGGCGGCTTCCGCGAACAACGCGCGCTGATCCGCGCCGAGCAGCCGCAGATAATTGGTGCGGCCGCGCTCCATGAAGCGCAGATAATTGGCGTGATAGACGATGCCGGAAAAGTCGGTGTCCTCGTAGTAGACCCGGACTAGCATGCGATGCACACCATCGCGGATTTGGCCGTCGAGCGAGGAAGTCACTGCAATCGGCTTTCGATATCCATCGCGCTATTCAATCGATGGGCAACCGTGTGGCGGCGCTTATCACGGGTCAACAGCACCGCGCTACGAATACTTCGTGGGGCCGCCAATAGATGAGCATCGATATAGCTCAAACCGGCTCCGCCCAACTTGTCGTACGCAATGAGATCCAGAACCTCCTCATCGGCATCGGCGTCCACCGTCGGAAGATCACGCAGCATATTCTCGCACGCGCTCCCAGAGCCTGTCGTCGATCGTGATCGTTGCTTTCATCGTCGACCTCCATCGCGGGAATTATAGCGTCAAACATTCGTTGCGTAACTGGCGGGATCAGTCGTCTTCCGCCTTGCCGAACAACGCGATCTGCGCGGGATCGCGCGCCGGTTCGGCAAGACCGAGATGCTTGAAGGCGTGATTGGTCAGCAGCCGCCCGCGCGGCGTGCGTTGCAGATAGCCACACTGGATCAGATAGGGTTCGATGATGTCCTCGATGGCGTCGCGCGGCTCCGACAACGCCGCCGCCATCGTCTCGACGCCGACGGGACCGCCGCCGTAATTCATCGCGATCGTGGTGAGATAGCGGCGATCCATCGCATCGAGTCCGGCGCTGTCCACCTCGAGCGCGCCGAGCGCATTGTCGGCGATGGTGCGATCGATCGCGTCGGCGTCGGCGGCGGAGGCGAAATCGCGCACCCGGCGCAGCAACCGGCCGGCGATGCGTGGCGTGCCGCGCGCGCGGCGCGCGATCTCGTTGGCGCCGTCCGCCGTCATGCCGATGCCGAGGACGCGGGCACCGCGCGTCACGATGTGCTCTAGCTCGGCGACGGTGTAAAAATTCAAACGGACCGGAATGCCGAAGCGATCGCGCAGCGGATTTGTCAGCAGGCCGGCGCGTGTCGTCGCGCCGACCAATGTGAACTTCGCGAGTTCGATCTTCACCGAGCGCGCCGCCGGACCTTCGCCGATGATGAGATCGAGCTGAAAATCCTCCATCGCCGGATAGAGCACTTCCTCAACAGCCGGGCTGAGACGATGGATTTCGTCGATAAACAACACGTCGCGGTCTTCGAGACCGGTCAACAGCGCCGCGAGGTCGCCGGCTTTCGCGATCACCGGCCCGGAGGTGGCGCGAAAGCCGACGCCCAATTCGCGCGCGACGATCTGCGCGAGCGTGGTCTTGCCGAGGCCAGGCGGGCCGACGAACAGCACATGGTCAAGCGCTTCCTTGCGCTTGCGGGCGGCATCGATGAAAATTTGCAGATTGGCGCGCGCCTGCTGCTGGCCGACGAATTCGGACAGGATCTGCGGGCGCAGCGAGGTGTCGCCGATGTCGTCGGCACGGCGCTCGGGCGTCACGATGCGGGAGGGCGTGGTCATATGGCGGCGCTCACCTGGCCAGTTCCTTCAGTCCAAGCCGGATCAGCATCGCCGTCTCCGCACCCTCGCCAGCGCTGCGCGAGGCAGCAGCGATCGCGGCCGACGCCTGCGGCGGGCCATAGCCCAAATTGACCAACGCCGAGATCGCGTCGGCGACCGGGCGCGGCGCGGTGCGATCATCGACCGCGCCGGCGAGTTGCGCGACGACCGGATCGACGCTTGCGAAGGCCGGGGCCTTGTCCTTCAACTCGGCCACGATGCGTTCGGCCACCTTGACACCAACACCGGGCGTGCGCGAGATCGCGGCCTTGTCACGCAGCGCGATCGCGTTGGCCAACTCAGCCGGCGGCAACGTCGAAAGCACCGCGAGCGCAACTTTCGCGCCGACGCCCTGCACGGTCTGCAACAGCCGAAACCATTCGCGCTCCATGTCGCTGCGGAAACCGAACAGCTTAATCTGGTCCTCGCGCACATAGGTCTCGATCGACAGCATGGCGGCCTCGCCCGCCTGTGGCAAAGCCTGCAACGTGCGCGACGCGCAATGCACCTGATAGCCGACGCCCTGCACGTCGAGGATCACATAGTCCTCGCCATACGAGTCGATCAGGCCTTTGAGTTTTCCGATCACAGCGCCGCCACGCGCGCCAGCAGCGCCGCGCTCCCGCGATGATGCGCGTGGGTGATCGCGATCGCCAGCGCATCGGCCGCGTCGGGCGAATT
>JAQGJY010000430.1 GCA_028290325.1 Tardiphaga sp. | reverse complement strand
GTGGTCGGTGCATAATGTGTTTCGCACGCCGCGCCAGATCGTCACGCAATGGCTCGAATTGCCGGACGGCAAGCGCTTCTTTTCGATTGCCCGCACGGTCACGGCGGGCGGCGGCTCGTTCGGCGCGATGCGGGTGGAACGCGCCATCGCGATCGGTTGCGCCGCCGAGCATGCGGGGCAGCTGATCTATAATCGCGACGGCATCGGGCCGCACGCGGATGCGGCAACGCCGATCGGTGTCGCCTGCCGCGTGTGCCACCGCCCGCGCTGCGCGGCGCGATCCGCGCTTCCGATCGGCCGCGAATTGCTGCCGGATGATTTCAGGACGCTGAGCGTGCCGTTCGCCTTCTCCGCCGACTGACGCGCCGCCAAACGTTGATCAAGAGGGTGATCCTCAGGAAAGCAATGCTGGGAATCGCCACGACGGTGGCGCGCGGCCGCTGCCGTCGGAGAGGGACGGGGCGGGTGGTACGAACTGGCGATGTGTCGAAACCCCTCATCCAGATTTCGCCTTGCTTATTTCGACCTGGGAAAGCTGGATGAACTCGAACGTCCCAATCCGGGTTTAGTCCGCTGAATTTTAGCGGCCCCCGGCCGGCGGCGGTGTCGTGGCGCCGGTGGCGAGCGAGCGCTGCACCATCACGGTATCGGACCAGCCGCCGTGCCGGAACGCGACGCCCGGCAGCAGGCCGACGCGGGCAAAGCCGAACCGCTCGTGTAAAGCGAGCGAGGCGACATTGTCGCTATCGATATAGCCGATGATCTGCCGAAAGCCCGCCGCGGCGCAGACGTCGATCAACTCGCGCATCAGCGCCCGCCCGATGCCGTGGCCGACATGATCGTGGTGGATGTAGATCGAGTGCTTGACCGTGTAGCGATAGGCGGGCCGCTTGCGAAACAGCACGACATAAGCGTAGCCGAGCACGTCGCCATTGCGCGTCGCGACCAGATGCGGAAAGCGGCGGTTCTTCAGGTTTTTGCGGCGATCGCGCAAATCGTCGGCCTGCGGCATGTCGGAGTCGCTCACACCCTCATCGACACCGAGGCGGATGTGGCGACGATAGATGGACAGCATCGCCTCGACGTCGCCGTCGCGCGACGGCCGGACGATGACCGGAGGTTCGTTCTCGCTCGATGATCGGAGGTCCATACGCGATCAGCTATTCGCTCACCACGTACGTGTAAAGCCGGATCACGCCCTGTGGGTCGACCTCGCGATAGACGCCCTGGATTTCGACGTCGAAGCCGGGGAAGGTGTTGAAGCAGGTCTCGAACATCTTGAGATAATCGATCATCGGCTTGGCGCGGTCGGTCAGTCGCTCGCCCGGCACGATGGTGGCGATGCCCGGCGGATAGACCACGAACGGGGTGGTCGCAATGCGCCCGGCGATCTCGTCGATGGGCAAGAAATCGACGTCGTTGCGAACGAGACAGCGCGCCGCCGCGTGCGGCGACATCGCGATCTCCGGTAGATGCTCGGGCGAAAATTGTTTCGCCTGCAAGCCGCTGACATCGGCGTTGCGAAAGAAGCGATGCATGTCGGCGCAGAGATCGCGCAGCCGCGTGCCGGCATAGCGCAGCGGCCGGCGTCGCGCGAATTCCGGAATCGCCTCGTCGAGCAGCACGTTGTCGTCGTGCAGCTTCTTGAACGCGACCAGCCCGCTGATCAGCGTGCCCGCTTTGCTGGCCTCGACGCCCGGCGTCAGCAGAAACAACAGCGAGTTGAGATCGTTCTTCTCGGCGACGATGCGGTTCTCGCGCAGATATTGCGCGACGATCGGCGCCGGAATGCCGTGCTCCTCATAGGCGCCGGTCTTGCGGTCGAAGCCGGGCGTCAGCAGCGTCAGCTTGTTCGGATCGGTCATGGCGAAACCCTGCGCCATGTTCGGAAAGCCGTGCCACGCGGCGTTCGGCGCGAGCGCCCAGAACGCCGGGTCGGTCGCGAGCTGATCGGTCGCGACCGATTCCCACGCCACGTCGTGGACCGCGCCCTCGCGCGCCGCGTCCGGGATGGTCACGCGATCCGGCACGAAGGGCTCGAAGAACCAGCGCCGCTCGACCCGGGTTTCCTTCTCCTCGAATTCGCGACGGACCGCGCGGATCTTCTTGCGCAATTCGATGCCGAGCCGGATCGTATCGCCCCACAACACTTCGCCGGACCGGCCCTTCATCATCTGCGCGCCGACATCGAGCGAGGCGAACAGCGGATAGAACGGCGACGTCGACGCGTATTGCATGAAGCTCTCATTGAAGCGGCGGTGTTCGACCCGCCGCTTCTGGCCCTTGATGTGCCTGTCCTTCATGTGGATTTGCGAGGCCTGCGAGAAGCTCGCCAGTTGCTTGTGGGTCGATTGCGTCGCGATGATGCCCGGCGCGTCAGGGCCGAGATCGCCGAGGCCCATCGCGAAACGACCGGCATAGAGCGGATGGAATTTCATGAAACCGGCCCAGGCCTCGTCGAACAGAATGTAATCGCAGAGATGGCCGATGCGGCGCAGGATCATCTCCGCGCTGTGGATCGTGCCGTCATAGGTGCATTGCTCGACCACGGCGACGCGGAACGGGCGCGGCTTCTGCCACGCATCCGGGTCTTTCACGAGAGGATGCGTGCGGATGCGCTCGCGCAACGCGCCTTCGTCGAAGGCGTCCCATTGCATCGGGCCGATCAGCCCCCACGCGTTCCGCACCGTCGGCAAGTAGACCGGCACGCCACCACTGATCATCAGCGCGCCATGATGCGCGGCCTTGTGGTTGTTGCGATCGAACAGGACGAGATCGCCATCGGTCACAAGCGCCGCCAGGGCGATCTTGTTCGAGGTCGACGTGCCGTTGAGCACGAAGTAGGTCTTCTCCGCGCCAAAGATCTTCGCGGCTTCCTTCTGCGCCCGCAGCGCCGGGCCTTCATGGGTCAGCAGGTCGCCGAGATCGAGCACGGAATTGTCGAGATCGTCGCGGAACACGGCCTCGCCGAGATGCTCCATGAATACCCGACCGATCGGGCTGCGGCTGTAGAACACGCCGCCATTGTGTCCCGGGCAGGTCCAGAGCTGGTTGCCTTCTTCGGCATAATCGACCAGCGCGCCGAAAAACGGCGTCTTCAGCGTTTCGGCATATTGCTTCAGTCGGCTGATCAGGCTCTTGGCGATGAAGGGCGGCGTTTCTTCCGACAGGAAGATGTAGCCGTCGATGAAATCGAGCACTTCGACGGGCAGATCCTCGAAGCGCTTGCGGCGGATCAGCAGGATGATCGGAAAATCCAGCCCGCGTCGGCGCATCAGGTTGATCAGCGCCGCCGTCTTGCCCTCAAGGCCCTTCTTGCCCCAGTCGACCACCATGCAGCCGATCGCGGCGTCGGTCTGGACCGCGATTTCGGCATCTTCCAGTTTGCGCGCCTTGACGACCTCGAACCCGGAGCGTTCGATCTCATCGACGATCTGATTGAGGCGGATGCCCTCGAGATCGTCCGCATTGAACGTCGGCATCGCGAACAGGAACGTAAAGCGTCTGAAATAATCCATGAATCCACCGATGATGTGCCTGCGCGATGTCTCGCTGCCTAACATGACAACGCCGTGACGGGATGCGAATTCAGGCTGTCCGGATCAAAATGTCGTTGGCAACGTCCGGCCGGACGATCGGGCCTCGACGCGATCGGCG
>JAQGJY010000429.1 GCA_028290325.1 Tardiphaga sp. | reverse complement strand
TCGCGAAAAACGTTGTCTTCGCGCTCGACAATTTCGACCGCGCCGAGGCGAAGAGTGAAGCGGATCAGCGCAGTCAATACCTCGCCACGCATGACGGACTAACCGGCCTGCCGAACCGAAGCATGTTCGGCCAACTCCTGGACAGATCAATAAAGTCGGCGCGTCGGCGCGCTAACAAATGCGCGGTGCTGTTCATTGATCTCGATCGTTTCAAGGTCATCAACGATTCGCTCGGCCACGCCGCCGGTGATGCGCTTCTGCTTGATGTGGCCGGACGTTTGAAACGCTGTCTGCGCGAATCCGATGTGGTTGCGCGTCTTGGTGGCGATGAATTTGTCATCATTCTCGACGATATCGACGAACCCGATCAAGCCGGGCTCGTCGCCGCCAAGGTCGTTCATACAATGAACGCGGTGGTCGTTCTGAGCGGTCACGAGTGTCGTACGACGGCCAGTATTGGCATCGCGTTGTTTCCGGACGATGGGGAGGACGAAGATACCCTGACCAGGCACGCCGACATGGCGATGTATCTGGCCAAGGAAGAAGGCAAGAACAGCTATCGTTTCTATTCGTCGGGACTGAAGTCGCAATCCCGCGACAGGTTGATGCTGGAAACGAATTTGCGACAGGCCCTGGAGCTTGAGCAGTTTTCGCTACAGTACCAGCCTAAGGTACACGCCCGGACCGGACGCATCACCGGCGTCGAAGCGCTGCTGCGCTGGTCCCACCCGGAGCTTGGCAATATTCCGCCGTTGGACTTTATCCCGGTGGCGGAAGACACCGGATTAATCGTGCCGATTGGGCGATGGGTGTTGCACACCGCGTGCGCGCAGAACGTTGCCTGGTCGAACGACGGCTTGCCGGCTATGTCGATCGCGGTCAACCTATCGCCGCGGCAGTTTCTCGATGAAAACCTTCTGCGAGATATCGACGACGTCTTGCGCGTGACCAACATGGCTCCGGAGCTGTTGCAGCTCGAGATCACCGAAAGCATGGTCATGCAAAACGTCAACCGTGCCATCAAGCTACTCGGCGCAATCCAAAGCCGGGGTGTCCGACTTGCCATTGATGACTTCGGAACCGGCTACTCCTCGATGTCGTTGATGAAACAATTTCCGATCGACACCATCAAGATCGATCAGTCATTCGTGAAAGAGCTTGCCACCAGCGCGGAAGATCGGGCCATTGCGACCGCTATCATAACGATGGGGCAGGCGCTCGGTCTTACTGTGATAGCCGAAGGCGTCGAAACGGAAGAGCAAGACGGTTTCCTGCGCGAACAATATTGCGATGAGTTGCAGGGATATCTCTTTTGCAAACCGGTTTCGGCGGCTGAAATCAGTAAACTTCTGACCGAGCATCGGTCGCCCCCGACTCAACCAGATTTATTGGTCGAACAAGCGACCGCGGTGATGTTCTAAACCAAGCTGGCGGCGGGTCTTGCGGTGTCCCCTACAGAGCTCGGACATCTAGGCAGGTCCGCTTTCGCCCGATTGAGATCGCCGATGCCGTGGCGCATCTCTCCTATCTGTTTAAGCCCGACTAATTGCGGGGCCAGACGAGTCGGTAGCGCGCCCTGACCGAGGTCAGAGACGCGCCCGATTACTTTCTGACAGGACCACGCTCAAGCGCGGAGCATCCACTGCCAGCATCGACGCCGCCGATGCGCCGACGGTCTCACCGCCACCATCCTCTGAATGCAGCGGACGTCGAGTCTCGGTCGGTCGATCGCTTAAGCGGCCTTGCGCTGCTCAACGGCGAGATATTGCCGCGTCACGTTGCCCACGTTTGCGTCGATCCACGCGGCCATTTGTTCTTCTTCTTTGAGGTTCATCGCCAGCAATGCGCGGGCGCGGCCTTGACCGGCGGCGTCGCAGAGCTCCAGCAGGGATTTGTAGGCAGCGATCTCGAAATGCTCGAAGGCGTTATTGGCAAACGTGTTCTTGAGGATCTCATCGCTTGCCACCGCGTGAGCCATGGCCATCGTGTTAGCCACGACCGATTGAGCCACGTCCTTGAGCGTCGAATTACTTTCGCCGCAAGCTTCCAGGCATTGTTCGAGCCGCTTCAGCTGTTCGTTGGTTTCCGCGAGATGTTGCTTTACGCGGGCCTCCACTTCTGGATAGTCCCCCAATCGCTGCGATTGCCGCTCCATCAATTCACGTGCCTGTACTTCCATGGCGTGCGCATTGCGCAGTCCGACGACATAAACGTCTTTTGCTGTTGAAGCCATTTGTCTGTCCTCTCGTTGTCGAAACTTCAAAACACATCGCTCGCGCGATGGTTCCTGCGGCGCGATGTCGTCATGCGTGCCGGAACCTGCCGCGAAGTGCACAATGCTTGGGAGCGGACCCGCAACCGCGGCAACCGCAACCAGGCCTCATGCGCTATCGATCACATAATCGATCGGTTTGAATGCGTAATTGTTGGACTGAAGGGCCGAGCAGGCGGTGAGGCCCACGATCAAGTCCATCTCCGCGCGAAACGTAATGAGGTCGCCGGGTTTGCTCCTGGGCGCTTCCACCGTGAAACTCCCGCTGGTCGCATCCAACACAACATTCATAAAGCAGTTGAACGCGACTGGAATGGCGTCGCCGTCAATTCGGAACGGCAACAAAGCGGCCTTGAGGTTTCCAAAACATCCCCTGTGCGGCTCAGCATCGCCATAGATAATTCGGAAGGTATCTTCTGAACAAGGGGTTAGCAGAAAATCGTGGCGGCCGACCGAATCTTTGACGATCCGCAGCATCACATTGCTGCGGTTCGAATAGATCGGATCGCCGGTCGTCAGGTACAGTTTGCTTG
>JAQGJY010000206.1 GCA_028290325.1 Tardiphaga sp. | reverse complement strand
AGCGTCGCTGCCTGCGCGAGGGTCGTCGGAACGATGGGTGCGATCGACAGCGTCATGAAGGCCTCGGCCTGCGACGCTAACCCAACGCCGTAAACCCTTTGTTAACTCAGGCCCGCATCGCGGCGATCACATCGGCCGCCGCGCGAAAATCGATCAACCGCGCCGCGCGCCGCATCGCGACCTCCTCATCGACGCCCCAATGTTCGACATTCCAGTCGTCATCGACATGCGCCGCCGCCCAGACCTGATCGGCGTCCCGCGCATCATGATACAACGCCAGCGCCAACAACGCGGAGCCGGTGATCGTCGTTACGATATGCACGGCCGCGACGGACCATGGCTCCTGCGGCAAGGCCGCGCGCGCGGCCGCGACCGCCGGGCTGGGCTGCGTCGCGTGGATGATGCCTTGCGCCAGAATGAAATGCGCGCCGAGCGCCTCGGCGGCCCAGAACAGCACGCCGTCCCAGGCCTCGGCTTCACGCGCGACCAGTTCTTGCGGATGCCCGGCGCGGTAGCACAGCAGATCCGACTCGAAATATTTCGCGATGTCGGTGATCACGTCATCGAGGCGATCGACCACGCCGTCGATCACGCTGTTGGCCAGCCGCGTCATCGGCATGGTCATCGGATCGATAAGATCGACTTGCGCATTCCATTCGGCCGCAATGGTCTCCGCGATCACGCGCGATGGGACAGCGACGACTTTGCGCGACGGCGTCTTGATCGATCGCCCGTCAAGCAAAATGGCGTAGCCGCCCGCGATCTCACCGATGCTGACCCGCGTGTAGAATTTCTTGCGCTGCGACGGGCGTGTCGAAAGCCGCACCGCCTCGAGCGGATCGAGCCCTGATTTGCCGGCAACTTCATCGAACAATTCACGCATCGCGACGCGGGCTCACAATTGGTTGGCGCAGGCGCGTGAATAGGCCGCGCGCTCGCCGCTGTCGAGCCGCGATGCGGTACCATCGGTCTG
Source organism: Tardiphaga sp. (assembly GCA_028290325.1). Lineage (GTDB taxonomy): Bacteria > Pseudomonadota > Alphaproteobacteria > Rhizobiales > Xanthobacteraceae > Tardiphaga. The sequence goes on along the minus strand of JAQGJY010000206.1, from coordinate 4,096 downwards.
GCATTGCTGGAAACGCTGATTGAATGAGCGCCTGTCCATCCGGGGGCCGGGTGGTGGTGGCGCCGGGGCGTCCATCTTCGGCACTTGCGGCACGGCCAGACTGGGCGGCGGAGGTGGCGGCGGCTGCGGCACCGGCGGCACCGGATTGGACACCTGCGGCACGATCTGCGCCGCTGCGGGAACGGCTCCGGATAGGACGATCGCGGCCAAGGCCGTCACGACGAATTTCATGTTGGTCATAGCGTATCGCTTTCGCTGTCGCGCGTGCCCTTAGCGCCTGACGATGTAATCCGCCGCCGGGCGCCGTTGTTCCCAGCCTACCCGCGCCAGTTCGGGCATCTCGGTGTGATCACGCGGATAGCCGATGCAGAGATAGCCGATCAGCCGCCACGCGGGCGACACGTCGAGCGCGGCGATGACCGCGGCTGGATCGAGGATCGAGACCCAGCCGACCCCGATCGCTTCCGCGCGCGCCGCGAGCCAGAGCGTCGAGATCGCCGCCACGACGGAATAATCCGCCATTTCTGGCATCGTGCGGCGGCCGAGATGATGGCCGGTCAGCGTGTCACGATCGGCGAAGACCGCGAGATGACACGGCGCGTCGTCCAGCCCGGCCAGCTTCAGCTTGGCATAGCGCGCCGCGAGATCGTCGCCATAGGAGGCGAGCGCGTCGGCATTGCAGGCTTCGAAACTGTCGCGCACGCGGCGGCGGCGCGCGGGATCATCGACGATGACGTAGCGCCACGGCTGACTAAGGCCGACCGACGGCGCCAGGCATGCCGCTTCGATCAAACGGTCGAGCACGCCGTCCGGCAATGGATCGCGCCGGAACTGCCTGACGTCGCGCCGCCACGCGAACAGGTCGTGCAACTTCGCGCGAAAACCGGCGTCGAAATCCGGCGCGGTCATTCTTCCGGCGCGTTGTCGATCGGATCGAAGCGGTCGCCCTCCAACGCCAGCAAATTCCATGATTGCTGCATATGCGGCGGCAACGGTGCTGTGGCATCAATCACGCCGCCGCGCGGATGCGGGATGATGATGCGGCGCGCGAGCAGATGCAGGCGTTTTTGCAAGCCGCCCGGCAACTCCCAGTTTTCCTTGTTGAAATATTTCGGGTCGCCGATGATGGCGTGGCCGATATGCGCCATATGCGCGCGCAACTGATGCGTGCGGCCGGTGACCGGCTTCAGCGACACCCAGGCGAGTTTCTGCGCGGACGTTTCCACCACCGCGTAATAGGTGACGGCATGGCTTGCGCCGTCGTCGCCGTGCTTGGCAACGACCATGATGGTGTCGTCTTCGCTCTCTTCCTTGGCGAGATAGGTCGAGATGCGGCCCTGCTTCGGTTTCGGCACGCCCGCCACCAGCGCCCAATAGATTTTGCGCGCCGAGCGTTCGCGGAACGACCCGGTCAGCTTTGTCGCGGCGAAGCGCGTCTTGGCGATCAGAAGACAGCCGGATGTCTCCTTGTCGAGACGATGGACGAGGCGCGGCTTCTGGCCTTTGGCATCGCGCATCACTTCCAGCATCATATCGACATGCCGGGTCGTGCCGCTGCCGCCCTGCACCGCCAGGCCCGCCGGCTTGTTCAGTACCATGACGTCGGCGTCCTCGTAGATCGTCATGTCCTTGAGCTGTTGCAACGTCTTCTGCGCGCCTTCGGTAAGCTCGCCCGCGACCTTGGGCGCGTCGAGCTTGAGCGGCGGAATGCGGACGCTTTGGCCTTCTTCGAGGCGGTCCTTGCTGTCGGCGCGCTTGCCGTTGATGCGTAACTCGCCTTTGCGGACGATGCGCTGGATGTGGGAAAACGACAGCCCGGGAAAGCGATGCTCAAGAAAGCGATCGACGCGCATGTTGTTCTCGTCCGGCGTCACCACCACGGTCTGCACGCTGGTCGGCAATGGCGGCGACTCGACGACGGGCTTGGGTGGTTCGGGAACGAACAATGCCGGTCGGGGTGCGCGCGTCGCGGCCGGCGGCCGTTTCGTGACATGGCGGCTCGGACGAAAACCTTCGACCGGCGGACGCTCCTTGCGTTCGGGTCGCGCCGACGCGCCGCGCTCGGGTCGCTCGGATCGCGTTCGCTCCGGCCGCGCCGACGCGCTGCGCTCGGGTCGCCCGGACCGCGTTCGCTCCGGTCGCTCAGACCGCGTTCGCTCCGGTCTCGCCGACGCGCCGCGCTCGGGACGCGCCGACGCGCTGCGCTCAGGGCGTTCGGATCTGCTGCGCTCGGGTCGCGCAGCTGCGCCGCGTTCGGGTCGCTCAGACCGCGTTCGCTCAGGTCGGACAGCTGCGCCGCGCTCAGCCGCAAAACGCTCGCCCCGGGGCGCACGCTCGTCACGCCCGGCGTCGCGGCCGGACTCTTTTGCAGCCCCTCGCGGAGCCTTGTTCGGCGCGCGCGGACGCTTGGCCCGATCGGGAGCGCCGCGCTTGGCGAGAGGCTTCTTGTCGCGACGGCTCATGATGGTTTTCCGCTTCTCAGTTTTTGCCAGTAATCCAGCCGCTTGCGAATCTCACGCTCGAACCCGCGATCCGGGGGAGTGTAGAACGTCTGGCGGCCCAAGGCTTCCGGGAAATAGTCTTGCCCGGAAAAGCCCTCCGGCGTGTCGTGGTCGTATTGATAGCCGCCACCGTAGCCTTCGGACTTCATCAGCTTGGTCGGCGAGTTCAGGATATGCTTCGGCGGCAGCAGCGAGCCGCCCTCCTTGGCCGCGCGCATCGCCGCCTTGAACGCGACATAGGCGGCGTTCGATTTCGGCGCGGTCGCGATGTAGATCACCGCCTGGGCGATCGCCAGTTCGCCTTCCGGCGAACCCAGAAAGTCATAGGCATCCTTGGCGGCGTTGCAGATCACCAACGCCTGCGGATCAGCGAGGCCGATATCCTCGACCGCCATCCGCACCACGCGGCGCGCCAGAAACAACGGCTCTTCGCCGGCGTCGAGCATGCGGCAAAGATAGTACAGCGCCGCGTCGGGATCGCTGCCGCGCACGGATTTGTGCAGGGCCGAGATCAGATTGTAGTGGCCGTCGGCGGATTTATCGTAGATCGGCGCGCGGCGTTGCAGGATGTCCTGGACCTGCGCGGCGTCAAAGATTTCATCCGAACGCGCCGACCGCCAGACCTCTTCCGCCAATGTGAGCGCGGCGCGGCCGTCGCCATCGGCCATGCGGACCAGCACGGCCCGCGCCTCGTCGTCGAGCGGAAGCTTGCGGCCTTCGATGGCTTCGGCATGGGTGTAGAGTTTCGCGATCGCCTCGGCATCGAGCGACTGGAACACCAGCACCCGCGCGCGTGACAAAAGCGCCGCGTTGAGTTCGAAGGATGGATTTTCCGTGGTCGCGCCGACCAATACGACGGTACCGTCTTCCATCACCGGCAGAAATGAATCCTGCTGGGCGCGATTGAAGCGATGCACCTCATCCACGAACAGCAGCGTGCCTTTGCCCAGTTCGCGGCGCGCCCGCGCGGCTTCAAATACTTTCTTGAGATCGGCGACGCCGGAAAACACCGCCGAGATCTGTTCGAAGTGCAGCTCGGTGGCGTCGGCCAGCAAACGCGCGACGGTGGTCTTGCCGGTGCCGGGCGGTCCCCAGAACACCAGCGAACCGAGCGTGCGGGTTTCGAGCATCCGCGTCAGCGCGCCGTCGGGGCCGAGGATGTGATCCTGGCCGACGACTTCGCTCAGCGTCTTCGGGCGAAGGCGATCCGGCAACGGGCGCGGCGCGTCCTGCTCGAGGCCGGCGGCGGCGAACAGATTTTGCGAGGCTTGCGGGCGTTTGGGACTCATGACGGGGCGGGCCCCCGACGCGGGGCCAGCCGATCGCAATCGAACATCCGCGACAGCCACGCGTGCGATCCCTCCGGCTGGCCGAGTGCCAGGCTCGCCGCAGGCGAGTCCACTGCGGGCGTGGGGAATACCGCCGCCATGGCACCTCCCGCCCGACCCGCCGAGAGGCCGGCCACCCTCCCGTCGAGCGCGAGGGACCAGAGGCGCACCACGTTTCTCATCCGCCCAGTGTCACGTTGATCTGCTGACCGCCGCGCATCAGGAGGATGCGCCACAACCGCGCGCCAGCCTTGGTGGCTTTATCAA
>JAQGJY010000205.1 GCA_028290325.1 Tardiphaga sp. | reverse complement strand
ATGGTTCGCCCGAGGTGAATGCTTGGGTTGTCATTCGCCCCGACGATACCGTGGTGATTCGCGTCGCCCGCTCCGAGATGGGGCAGGGCACGTTGACCGGTCTCGCGCAACTGGTCGCCGAAGAACTGGAATGCGACTGGTCGAAGGTGACCACGGAATATCCGACGCCCGGTCAGAGCGTCGCGCGCAAGCGGGCGTGGGGCGATTTCTCGACCGGCGGCAGCCGTGGCATCCGGACATCGCAGGACTATGTCCGCAAGGGCGGTGCCACGGCGCGCGTCATGCTGGTGCAGGCGGCCGCCAATGCGTGGAAGGTGCCCGCGGCGGAATGCAAGGCGGCCAACAGCGTCATCACGCATCTGCCAACCGGCCGCACGGTGACGTTTGGCACGGTGGCGGAGGCCGCCGCCAAGGTGACGCCGCCGGCGGATGTCGCGTTGAAAGACCCGAAGGACTGGACCATCGCCGGCAAGCCATTGTTGCGGCTCGATACATTGGAAAAGACCAACGGCAAGATGATGTACGGCGCGGACGTGACGTTGCCGGGCCTGCTCAATGCCGCGATCAAGGATTGCCCGGTGTTCGGCGGCAAGCTGAAAAGCTACGACGAAGCCAAGATCGCCGGCATGAAGGGCGTCAAGCGAGTCGTCCGCGTCAGTGACAGCGCCGTCGCCGTCGTCGCCGATACGTGGTGGCACGCCAAGGTGGCGCTCGATGCGTTGCCGATCGTTTGGGACGACGGCGAAAATGCCAAAGTGTCCAGCGCATCGATCGCGGCCTGGCTGGCCGAAGGTCTCGATGCCGCCCAGCCGGCTTTCGTCGGCAACAAAGCGGGTGACATCGCCGCCGCGAAGGCAGCCGCCGCGAAGACGGTCGAGGCGGTCTATTCCTATCCATATCAGAACCACGCGACGATGGAGCCGCTCAACGCCACGGCGCTCTATACGGCGGACAAATGCGAGGTCTGGACCGGCACGCAAAACGGCGAGGCGGTATTCGCCGCCGTCGTCGAATCCTCGGGTCTCCCGAGCGACAAATGCGAGGTTTACAAGATCATGCCGGGCGGCGGTTTCGGCCGTCGCGGCATGACGGATTATGTCCGCCAGGCGGTCGCGATCGCGAAGCAGATGCCGGGCACGCCCGTGAAGCTGATGTGGTCGCGCGAAGAAGACATGCTGCACGGCCGCTATCATCCGATCACGCAAAGCAAGCTGGTCGGCACCTTCGATGCGCAGAACAATCTGACCGGCCTGCATATGCGGATTTCCGGCCAGTCGATTCTGGCCAGCGTGCGGCCCGAGGCGATGCAGAACGGCATGGACCCGGTCGTTTTTCAGGGGCTGAATGCGAGCGGGGAGGCCGCGATTGGTTATACCGTTCCGAATCTCCTGATCGATCATGCGATGCGGAATCCGCATGTCCCGCCGGGCTTCTGGCGCGGCGTTAACGTCAATCAGAACGCGATCTATCTGGAATGCTTCATGGATGAACTGGCGCATTCCGTCGGGCAAGACCCGCTCGAATTCCGGCGTAAGCTGATGAGCAAGCATCCGAAGCATCTGGCGGTGCTCAACGCCGTCGCCGACCGGATCGGGTGGACCACGCCGGCGCCGAAAGGTGTGTTCCGCGGCATCTGTCAACATATGGGCTTTGGCAGCTTCGTCGCCGCCGCGACGGAAATCTCGGTGACGGACGGCAACAAGATCAAGGTTCATCGCATCGTCGCGGCGACCGATCCGGGCTACGCCGTCAATCCGGCGCAGATCGACCGCCAGATCGCGGGCTCCTTCGTCTATGGCCTATCGGCGTTGTTCTACGGCGAATGCACGGTCAAGGATGGCCGCATCGAGCAGGAAAACTTCGACACCTATCAGTCGATGAAGATCGCGGAGATGCCGAAGGTCGAGTCGATCCTGATGCCGAGCGGTGGCTTCTGGGGTGGTGTCGGCGAGCCGACCATCTGCGTCGCCGCGCCGGCCGTGCTGAATGCTTACTTCGCGGCGACCGGCAAGCGTATTCGAAATGTGCCGCTGAAGAACCACGATATCGTTTTCGCGTAATGGATCGTCGGCGATGATGATGCGATTTGCGATCTCCGTGCTGCTGGCCGTGGCGTCGGGCGCCGCCGCGATGGCCGCGCCGCCGCCCGGCGCGGCGTCATGTTCCGGCTGCCATGCGGTGCGTGACAATGCATCACCGGCGATACCCAGTATTGGTGGCCGCGCGGCTGACGAGACGTTCGCCGCGATGGTGGCGTTTCGTGATGGGACGCGCCCCGCCACCGTCATGAATCGTATTGCCAAGGGCTTTTCCGATGATGAGTTGCGCGCGATCGCCGCGTGGGTGGCGACGCAGAAATAGGAGCGGCGATGCAGGATCGATCCGGTCTTTCGCGACGAACCGTGTTACGCGGCGCGACAGCGGTGGCCGCGACCGCCGCGCTGTGGTCGCCGGCCATCGCGCAGGCGGCGGCCGCGCGGGTCGTCGTGATCGGCGGCGGCTTTGGTGG
>JAQGJY010000373.1 GCA_028290325.1 Tardiphaga sp. | reverse complement strand
CGGCCAGCGCGGCGCCTTTTGCCAAGGCCGAGTCGACGAAGGCGGGACCGGCGTGCACGTCGCCCTTGATCGCGAAATACGCATCGCCGGGCATCAGGCTGCGACTGTCGATCGAGATGCCGGTGATCGCCTCATGGGGCGCGCCCGAGACCTCGGCACGCATCGCGGCGATCATGGCGTCGACTGTCCAAAGTGGTTGCGTCATGTCGTCCTCAAGGCAGCACGCGCGGCGTCGTGATCGCTGAACGGCAACACGCGGTCGCCGACGATCTGGCCGGTTTCATGGCCCTTGCCGGCGATCAGCAAGGCATCGCCCTCTTGCAATGATTCGATCGCCAGCCGGATCGCCTGCGCGCGATCACCGATGTCGATCGCGCTTGGAACTTCGGCCATGATCGCGGCGCGGATCGTCGCCGCATCCTCGCTGCGCGGATTGTCGTCGGTGACGATGACGCGATCGGCGTTGTCGCGCGCGATTGCTTTTGGTTGATGATGTGCTGGCCGCATTGGAAGATCTCGGCCGCGCCTCGCGCGCACGGCTGTCCGGGCAGGTGATCGCGGTGACCGGCTCGGTCGGCAAAACCTCGACCAAGGAAATGCTGCGCGGCGTGCTGACCGCGCAAGGCGAAACGCATGCGTCGATCGCGTCGTTCAACAATCACTGGGGCGTCCCGCTGACGCTGGCGCGCTGCCCGGCGACGGTTGCATATGCGGTGTTCGAGATCGGCATGAACCACGCCGGCGAGATCGCGACATTGGTGCGGATGGTGCGGCCGCATCTGGCCGTCATCACGACGGTGGAGCCGGTGCATCTGGAATTCTTCTCCGGCATCCAGGCGATCGCCGATGCCAAGGCGGAAATCTTCCAGGGCGTGGAACCAGGCGGCGCCGTCGTGCTCAACCGCGACAATGCGCAATTCGCGCGGCTGCAAAAACACGCGAAAGCCGCCGGCATCCCACGCATCATTTCATTCGGCGAACATGCCAAGGCCGATGCGCGGCTGCGCGATGTCGCTCTGCATCCGGCGTGTTCAGCGGTCCATGCCACGATCCTCAAGCAGGACGTCACCTACAAGCTGGCGATTCCTGGCCGGCACATGGCGATGAACTCGCTCGCCGTGCTGGCGCTGGCGCAACTCGCCGGCTGTGATCTTGCCGTGGCGGCGCTGACGCTGTCGCGCGTCGCTCCCGCCGCCGGCCGCGGCCAGCGCCGGCCGCTCGACGTGTCAGGCGGCGAGGCGACCCTGATCGACGAAAGCTACAACGCCAATCCGGCGTCGATGGCGGCGGCGCTGGCGGTCCTCGGTCGCTCGTCGGTCGAGGGCAAGGGCCGCCGCATTGCCGTCCTCGGCGACATGCTCGAACTCGGCCCGGATGGCGGCAAGCTGCATCGTGGGCTGATCGACGCCGTGAACGACAACGATGTGGACCTGGTATTCTGTTGCGGGCCGCTGATGCGGCATTTATGGGATGCCCTTTCCTCCGGCAAGCGGGGCGGCTATGCCAACGACGCGGCCAGCCTCGAATCACAGGTGGTTGGCGCGATCCGCGCCGGCGATGTCATCATGGTCAAGGGTTCGCTCGGCTCGAAAATGAAAACGATTGTCGCGACGCTTGAAAAACGCTTCCCCGGCAGTGCCGCGCTCGACGACGCGGCCGTGTAAGGCGGTATCTTTATGTTCTATTGGCTGATCGATTTTGCAGGCACGATTCCGGTCTTCAACGTATTTCGCTACATCACTTTTCGCACCGGCGGCGCGATGGTCACGGCGGCGTTGTTCGTGTTCCTGTTCGGGCCTTGGATCATCGACAACCTGCGTCTGCGACAGGGCAAGGGTCAGCCGATCCGCACCGACGGCCCGCAGACGCATCTGAAGAAGGGCGGCACGCCGACGATGGGCGGGCTGATGATCCTGTCGGGTCTCGTCGTTTCCACCGTATTGTGGGCCAATCCGCTCAATCCCTATGTCTGGATCGTGCTCGCCGTCACGCTCGGTTTCGGATTCATCGGTTTCTACGATGACTATCTGAAGGTGACGAAGCAGACCCATGGCGGCTTCGCGGGGCGTACGCGGCTCCTGCTCGAGGCGTTGATCGCGCTCGCGGCGTGTTTCGCCTTGGTGCGGCTCGGGCGCGAGCCATTGTCGAGCTCGCTCGTGATTCCGTTCTTCAAGGACGTCGTCGTCAATCTCGGCTGGTTCTTCATCATCTTCGGCGCGCTGGTGATGGTCGGCGCGGGCAATGCGGTCAATCTCACCGATGGTCTCGACGGCCTCGCCATCGTGCCGGTGATGATCGCCTCGGCGAGCTTCGGCATGATCGCCTATCTCGTCGGCAACGCGGTGTTTTCGGATTATCTGCAGATCAACTATGTCGCGGGCACCGGCGAGCTTGCGGTACTGTGCGGGGCGGTGCTCGGCGCGGGGCTCGGCTTTCTGTGGTTCAACGCGCCCCCGGCCTCGATCTTCATGGGCGACACGGGATCGCTCGCGCTTGGCGGCATGCTCGGTTCAATCGCGGTGGCCGTGAAACACGAGATCGTGCTGGCTGTGATCGGCGGACTGTTCGTTCTGGAAGCCGTATCCGTCATCGTCCAGGTGACGTCGTTCAAGCTCACCGGCAAGCGCGTGTTTCGCATGGCGCCGATCCATCATCACTTCGAACAGAAGGGCTGGACCGAGCCGCAGATCGTGATCCGCTTCTGGATCATCTCGGTGATGCTCGCGCTGGTCGGGCTCTCGACGTTGAAGCTGCGGTGATCGTGTGATCCCGGTCACCGCCTTCGCTGGAAAGACCGTCGCGGTGTTCGGTCTCGGCGGCTCCGGCCTCGCGGTCTGTGCCGCGTTGAAGGCCGGCGGCGCGGAGGTGATTGCCTGCGACGACAGCATCGATCGCATGGTCCAGGCGACGCGGGCCAATTACATCACCGCCGATCTGCGGACAGTGTCGTGGGCGAATTTCGCGGCCCTGATTCTCACGCCCGGCGTGCCGCTGACACATCCCGCACCGCACTGGACCGTCGCTCTCGCCCGCGCCTCGGGCGTCGAGGTGATCGGCGATGTCGAGCTGTTCTGTCGCGAGCGCAAACGTCACGCGCCGGATGCCCCGTTCGTCGCGATCACCGGCACCAATGGCAAATCGACCACCACGGCCCTGATCGCGCATTTGATGCGCGAGGCCGGTTATGAAACCCAGATGGGCGGCAATATCGGCACCGCGATCCTGTCGCTGGAGCCGCCGCGCCCGGGTCGTGTGCATGTCGTCGAACTATCGTCCTACCAGATCGATCTCGCGCCCTCGCTCGATCCATCGGTCGGTATTCTGTTGAACATCAGCGAGGATCATATCGATCGTCACGGCACGCTGGCGCATTACGCCGCCGTGAAAGAGCGCCTGGTCGCGGGCGTGCAGGCGACGGGCGTCGCGATCGTCGGCATCGACGACGACCTATCGAGCGCGATCGCGGATCGCCTCGCCCAAGCGGGCCGCAACGTGATGCGCGTGTCGGTCACGCGGCCTGTCGCCGATGGCCTCAGCATGAACGGCACGACGATCATGCGAAACGCCGGCGCGGCCGCGACCGTGATCGCGGATATCGCAAATATCGGCTCGTTGCGCGGCGCGCATAATGCGCAGAACGCGGCCTGCGCCTCGGCGGCGGTTCTGGCGCTCGGCGTTGCGCCGGATGTTCTGCAAACGGGCCTCCGCAGTTTCCCCGGCCTCGCCCATCGCATGGAGCAGATCGGCCGCCGCAATGGCGTCCTCTATGTCAACGACTCCAAAGGCACCAATGCCGATGCAGCCGCGCGGGCGCTGTCATCGTTCAAGGACATCTACTGGATCGCGGGTGGCAAGCCGAAATCCGGCGGTATCACGTCGCTGGCGGCATATTTTCCGCGCGTGCGGAAAGCCTATCTGATCGGCGAGGCGGCGCCGGAGTTCGCCGCGACGCTCGACGGCAAGGTGCCTTTCGAAATTTCCGAGACGCTCGATGCGGCGATCCCGGCGGCGGCGCGTGACGCCGAGGCCGACGCGATTGCAGATGCGGTCGTGCTGCTGTCGCCGGCCTGCGCGTCGTTCGATCAGTACCGCAATTTCGAGATCCGGGGCGATGCGTTTCGCGCGTTGGTGTTGGGGCTGGATGGGATCGAAAAGATTTAGCGCTCGTCGTCCCGCGGCAATGGCACCCGAAGCGACAAACCAGTGAAAAGAAATGCGCCATTAACGCCTTGGCAACCATGATGGCGCACCAATGACAGAACCCTCGCGTCACAGGACCGCCGCATGATCTCCCGTGAAAAACGCACGCCGTTCTCGGACTGGTGGTGGACGATCGACAAGCCGTTGCTCGGCGCGATCGTGGCGCTGGTGCTCGGCGGCGTGATCCTGTCGCTGGCGGCGTCGCCGCCGGTCGCGACCCGCATCGGCCTTGATCCGTTCCACTTCTTCAATCGCCATGTCTTGTTCCTGCTGCCGTCGCTGATCGTGATGCTTGGCGTCTCGTTTCTGTCGCCGCGCCAGATCCGGCGGATGGCGCTGATCGTGTTCGTCGTCAGCGTGGTCCTGATCGTGGCGACGCTGATGTTCGGGGCGGAGGTCAAGGGCGCGCGGCGCTGGATCACCATCATCGGCGTCAACATTCAGGCATCGGAATCGGCAAAGCCCGCCTTCGTCGTGGTCGCGGCGTGGCTGTTCGCGGAATCCACCAGACGCCCGGAAATGCCGGCGACATCGATGGCGGTGGCGATCCTGCTGATGCTGGTGTCGCTGCTGGTGCTGGAACCCGATTTCGGTCAGACCATGCTGATCTTGGCCGCGTGGGGCGCGTTGTTCTTCATCGCCGGCATGCGGATGATCTGGGTGTTCGGCCTTGCAGCGACGGCGGCCGGCGGCTTGTTCACCGCCTATCTGCTCGTGCCGCACGTCGCCGGCCGCATCAAGCGTTTCATGGACCCGGCCTCGGGCGATACCTTTCAGGTCGATACCGCGATGGAAGCCTTCGGCAATGGCGGCTGGTTCGGCCTCGGGCCAGGCGAGGGCATCGCCAAGCGCAGCCTGCCCGACAGCCATACGGATTTTGTGTTCGCCGTCGCCGCCGAGGAATTCGGCATCATCATCTGCCTGGTGTTGCTGGCTTTGTTCGCCTTCGTGGTGATCCGCGCCTTGCAGCGCGCTTACGCGACAGAAGACCTGTTCTCGCGCTTCGCATCGTCAGGTCTCGCGATCCTGTTCGGCGTGCAGGCCGCGATCAACATGGCGGTGAACCTGCATCTGATTCCGGCCAAGGGCATGACGCTGCCGTTCATCTCCTATGGCGGCTCGTCGATGGTGTCGCTGGCTTATGGCACTGGCATGCTGCTGGCGCTGACGCGGCTGCGCCCGCGCACCGAGATCATTTCCATGAACGATGCGACGGCCGCGCCGACCTACGCATGACGCAGGCTCCGCTCATCATGCTGGCCGCCGGCGGCACCGGCGGCCATTTGTTTCCGGCGGAGGCGCTCGGCGTCACGCTGATGAAGCGCGGCTATCGCGTGCGGCTCATCACGGATTCCCGCGCGACCCGTTTCAGCGGCTTGTTCTCAAAAGATATGATGGATGTCGTGCCGAGCGAGACGATGCGCGGCCGCTCGCCGCTGGCGCTGGCGCGAACCAGCATGGCACTCGGCCTCGGCACCGCGATGTCGGTGGCCTTGATGCGGCGGCTGAAACCGGCCGCTGTGGTCGGCTTCGGCGGCTATCCGACCTTGCCGCCGTTATTCGCGGCGCGGCTCTGCGGCATCCCGGCGATCATCCACGAATCCAATGCGGTGATGGGACGCGCCAACAGGTTGCTCAGCAAGCGCGTCGCGGCGATCGCGACCTCGCTGCCGGGTGTGCTCGATCACGATGCCTCGCTCGCGGCGAAGACGACGATGACCGGCACGCCGATGCGTCCGGCGATTCTCGCGGCCGCCGCCGTGCCCTATGCCGCGCCGGAGATAGGCGGCGCGCTGCGTTTGCTCGTTGTCGGCGGCAGTCAGGGCGCGCGGGTGATGTCCGATACGGTCCCCGGCGCGATCGAGCGGCTGGAGCCGGCGTTGTGGTCCCGTCTGGTATTGACGCAGCAGGTCCGCGACGAGGATCTGACGCGGGTCCGCGCGGTCTATGACCGCCTGAAAATTCAGGTCGACTTGCAGCCGTTCTTCAGCGATCTGCCGGTGCGGCTGGCCTCGAGTCATCTGGTCGTTTCGCGCTCGGGGGCGGGCACTGTCGCCGAATTGGCCGCGATCGGCCGGCCGTCGGTTTTGGTGCCGTTGCCCGGCGCCCTGGATCAGGATCAATTCGCGAATGCCGGCGTGCTGGCCGATGCCGGCGGAGCGATCCGGATCGCGCAGGTCGATTTTACCCCCGACCGGCTCGCCGCTGAGATCTCGGCGCTGGCGGCCGAACCGGCACGATTGGCCTCGATGGCCAAAGCCGCGCGCGCGGCCGGGACGCTCGACGCCGCCGAACGGCTGGCGGATCTGGTTGCAAAGGTGGCCTGCGTTTAAGTTGCGATCCACAGATACGGTGCAGAAAGATATTCGCCGAAGCAATCGCCGACGCATTGGCAATGCCATTCACGCAAGTTACATTAGCGGTTGTACCGACCGGAGGCACAAATGCCAGATCATAATCTTTCAAGGCTCGTTGAACTGGCAAAAGGCGTTCGCATGAATGATGAGCAGCGTAACGAGCAGCGCAACAGCTTTGTTTATGGCAATACAAAGATCGAGAACAGCGATGTGACATACGCGCTGGTGGAAGAAATCTCGCATCAAGTGCCTCGAAAAGCTGTCGACGGCTAGCAGAGCCGGACGTGCCAGTCGATCACAAGACGAAGCGTGAGATCGAAAATGGATTTCGCCAGTACGATCTGACGCTTGATATCATCGATTACTACCTGGAACCCGACAGGCCGTTCGCCCTTCGGGTTCCTTTGATTCTGGATTTGCAGCGTGAAGCAGTCGCAGGACTTGAGTCGGAGCCGGGCGAAATTAGAAACGTGGCGGTTGGAATAAACCAAAGCAAACATGCGCCGCCGGCGCCTCATCTCGTGAAGGCGCATCTGACTGAGTTCTGCGAGTACATCAATAACAACTGGCACGAGCGAACTGCGTTTTCCCTTTCTGCCTACGCGATGTGGCGGCTGAATTGGATTCATCCCTTCACGGATGGAAACGGACGAACGTCCAGAGCGCTTTCGTATGCTCTTTTGAATATAAAGCTCGGCTACACCCTCCCGGGCTCGCCAACCATTCTTCAGCAAATTGAAGAAGATAATTCTCATTACATCGAAGCGCTCGAAATGGCCGATGAAGCGGCCGCAGATGGTCGGGAGGACATCAGTGAGATGGAGAAAATGATTCGCGCGATGCTCGCGAAGCAGTTGCTCTCCGTCATTGACAAGGCCGGTGGCCAGACCTGAATCCAGACCACGTTGAAACGGGGCGCGTTTTGTGTCCTTTTCCGATTTTGTTCGACAAGAGAGACTTTACCATGAGACTGCCGCGCGAGATCGGCCCCATTCATTTCGTCGGCATCGGCGGTATCGGCATGAGCGGCATCGCTGAGGTGCTGTGCAATCTTGGCTACACGGTGCAGGGCTCGGATGCGTCGGAAAGCGCCAACGTCACGCGGCTGCGCGACAAGGGCATCCCGATCAATGTCGGCCACCGCGCCGACAACGTGACCGGCGCGGATGTCGTCGTGGTGTCGACCGCGATCAGGCGCGACAATCCCGAATTGCTGGCGGCGCGGGCGCAGCGCATTCCCGTGGTCCGCCGCGCTGAAATGCTGGCCGAACTGATGCGGCTGAAAAGCTGCGTCGCCATCGCCGGCACCCACGGCAAGACCACGACGACCTCGATGGTCGCGGCCTTGCTCGATGCCGGTGATCTCGATCCGACCGTGATCAATGGCGGCATCATCAATGCCTACGGCACCACTGCGCGTGTCGGCGCCGGCGAATGGATGGTGGTCGAGGCCGACGAAAGCGACGGCACCTTCCTGAAGCTGCCCGCCGATGTCGCGATCGTCACCAATGTCGATCCCGAACATCTCGATCACTTCAAGACCTTCGACGCGGTACAGGATGCGTTCAAGACCTTCGTCGAGAACGTGCCGTTTTATGGTTTCGCGGTGATGTGCATCGATCATCCGATCGTCCAGACGCTTGTCGGTAAGATCGAGGATCGCCGCATCATCACCTATGGCGAGAATCCGCAGGCCGACGTGCGGCTTGTCGACCTCAAGCCGTCCGGCGGCGGCTCGTCGTTCAAGGTCGAGTTCCGCGACCGGAAGGCCGGTACAACCCATGCGCTCGATGATCTGATGCTGCCGATGCCAGGACGGCATAACGCGCTGAACG
>JAQGJY010000194.1 GCA_028290325.1 Tardiphaga sp. | reverse complement strand
GCGGACGGCCGGCAAGGCGCGAGACGCCGGGGCGCGCCACCAGCGGCACGTGGATGAAAGCCGCGACAGCAGGGCCGCTCTCGCGGCACGTCGCCTCGATGCCGCGCCAGCTTAGATAATTGCAAAGATAGCTGCCGGCATCGCGCGACAATCGTGCGTCGACGCCGGTGCCGAGCGCGGCGCGCAGCAGACGCGACGTGTGCGGACCGAACGTAAGCGCAGCGCTGTCGCTGACGATGGCACGTTTGCGGACGCGCGTATGCGCGGCATCCGGCCAGAGTTGCGTGACCGCGTTGCGTGCCCGGGTTTCGACGCGCACATGGCGCGTGCGCTGGGCGAGGCCGAACATCAACAGCGCGTTGGGTCGATGCGCCGCGAGCAGGCGCGGCAGGTCGCGATCGACCGCGCCATAGCTGACATCGAAAACGTAGGGGATCAACGCGACCTCGGCGAAAGCCGGCCGCCGCAATGCCGCCAGGCGCCGCACCAGTTCTGGCGTCGGATTGTAGGACGCGCCGGGAAACGGGCCGAAGCTGGTGACGAGAATGCGCATCGTCATCGGCCGGGTCCGCGTCCCGCACTGAGGAAACGGCTCATGCCAGCAATCCCGCGATCTGTTCGGCGGCCAGCGCCGGCGTTGCCTTGCCGTCGGCGACTTGGGCCTCGATCGCCTTGACCTTGGCGCGGACGGACGGATCGGCGCGCAGCCGCGCCATCAGCCTTTGTTCCAGCATCGTCCACATCCATTTGACCTGCTGTTCCCGGCGACGCTGCGTGAAATCACCCGACGCAGTCATCGCCGTGCGATGCGCGAGGATTTTCTCCCACAGCACGTTGAGACCCTTGCCGGTCAGCGCCGAATAGGTCTCGACCGGCGGGTGCCAGTGCTCGGTGCGCGGGGTCAGAATGTGCAGCGCGCCGCGATAATCCCCTGCGGTGATATTCGCGCGCTTGAGGTTGTCGCCGTCGGCCTTGTTGATCGCGATCATGTCGGCGAGTTCGATCAGGCCTTTCTTGATGCCCTGCAATTCGTCGCCGCCGCCGGGCAGCATCAGCGCCAGGAAAAAATCGGTCATGTCGCAGACGGCGGTTTCGGATTGGCCGATACCGACGGTCTCGACCAGCACCACGTCGAAGCCCGCCGCTTCACACAGCAGCATTGCCTCGCGGGTTTTCGCGGCGACGCCGCCCAGCGTGCCGGCGGCGGGCGACGGTCGGATGAAGGCCTGATCGTTGGCGGACAGATCCGCCATGCGCGTCTTGTCGCCGAGGATCGAACCGCCGGTCCGTGCCGACGACGGATCGACCGCCAGCACGGCGACTTTGTGGCCCTGCGCGATGATGTACATCCCGAGCGCGTCGATCGTG
This sequence comes from Tardiphaga sp., assembly GCA_028290325.1. Classification (GTDB taxonomy): domain Bacteria; phylum Pseudomonadota; class Alphaproteobacteria; order Rhizobiales; family Xanthobacteraceae; genus Tardiphaga. The sequence continues at coordinate 5,248 of JAQGJY010000194.1, read as the reverse complement.
GTCGATTTGCCGACGCCTGGTGACCCGGTAATGCCGACGCGGATGGCGTTGCCGGTTCGCGGCAGGAGTTTTTGGACAAGGTCGCGGGCAAGCGCCTGATGATCGGCGCGACGGCTCTCGACCAGCGTGATGGCGCGCGCGAGCGCGGCGCGGTTTCCGGCGCGGATGTCGCGGGCGAGCGTATCGATGTCGGGCAGAGCGGGCGATGACGGCATGGCCCCGTTTACAACGAAGCTACGCTGTCGTCACCCGCCCGGGCGCGATTTGGACGACCGGTCATTGATCGGCGTGACCGTTGCTTAGGCCCGCACCGGCATCGGGCGCGCCCGCCGCCACAGCCAGATCAACAGCGGCCATGCCAATGCGCCGATCGCCAGAGCGGCCAGCACCGCCGAGACCGGTCGCTCAAAGAAAGGCAGCAGGCTGCCGTCGGATTTGATCAGCGAGGTCACGAAGCTCTGCTCGAACATCGTGCCCATCACGATGCCGAGCACCATCGCCGCGACCGGATAGCCATTGGCCTCCATCACGTAGCCCATGATGCCGAAAGCGGCGACGGTGAGGATCGCGAACAGGCTGTTGCCGGTGGCGAACGAGCCGACCGCGCAGCACAGCAGGATCACCGGCATGATGCCGGCGCGCGGCGCGCGCAGGACGAAGCTGGCGCCCCTGATCATCCAGATTCCGAGCGGGATCATGATGATGTTGGCAAGGATGAAGATGATGTACAGCGCGTACATGCTCGACGCTTTTTCGGTGAACAGGGTCGGGCCGGGGTTGAGGCCCTTCATATAGAGCACGCCGATCGCGATCGCGGTGATGGTGTCGCCGGGCACGCCGAACAACAGGGCCGGCACCCAGCCCGAGGCGAGGCTGGCGTTGTTGGATGCGCCCGCTTCGACGAGGCCCTCGACATGGCCGGTGCCGAATTTCTCGCGCTCTTTCGAGAAGCGTTTCGACATTGCATAGGACACCCACGCCGCCATGTCCGCGCCGGCGCCGGGCAACACGCCGATGATGATGCCGACGATATTGCCGCGTGTCATCGGCCACCAGTATTTCTTGGTGAGCTTCAGTTGCCCGGCAAGGATGCTGCCGAACTTGCGGCGCGGCAACTGCGGCGGCTCCGGCGACACCATCGCGCGCATCAATTCCGAGACGGCGAAGACGCCGACCAGCGCCGGGATCGGCTCGATGCCGCCGAGCAGATCCGGCAAGCCGAACGTGAAGCGCGGGATGCCGCCAGCGTTTTCCATGCCGACCGCCGAGATCATCAGTCCCAACAACATCGACACGATGGCTTTGACCGGCGACGAGCGCGCCACCAATGTCGCGCACATCAGCCCGAGGAAGGCGAGCCAGAAATACTCATAGGTCGAAAACTGCAACGCGATCTCGGCCAGCGGCGGCGCCAGCAGCATCAGCGACAACGTGCCGGCGATACCGCCGAGCGCTGAAAACCACAGGCCGGCACCGAGCGCCAGTTCGGCCTGGCCCTTGCGCGTCATCGCATAGGCTTCGTCGGTATAGGCGGCCGAAGCCGGCGTGCCTGGAATCCGCAGCAGCGCACCGGGAATGTCACCGGAGAAGATCGCCATCGCCGATGCCGAAATGATCGTTGCGATCGCGGCGATCGGCGAGAGATAGAAGGTGACGGGCACCAGCAAAGCGGTCGCCATCGTCGCGGACAGGCCGGGCAGCGAGCCGACGACGAGGCCGTAGATGGACGACAGCAGGATCGCGATCATCACGTCGGTGGTGAAGACGAGCCCGAAAGCGTCACTGATGATATTCATCATGAGGGTTTCACCACGGCAGCGGGATCAGCCCGGCGGGCAACGGCACCCGCAGCAGCTTGCCGAAGATCAGATGCAGGCCGATCGGCGCGATCAGCGCCAGCGGAAGCGAAAGCCGCAAACGGCCGCCGAGCATGGTGCTGAGCACGAACACCATTGCCGCCGCCGTCAGAAAGAACCCGAGTTGATCGATTGCGATCACGTAGAAGGCCAGCAACGCCGGCGGCACCAGCAGGCGTAAACTGTAAATCGGACCGCGCGTCGGCTCCGGCTCGGACATGCCGACGGCGGCGAGGTCGGCCTCGGCTTCTTCCTCGAATTTGTGGCCGATGCCGAACGCGATCATCACGCCGCACAACGCCATCGCGCCGCCGACCACCATCGGAAACACGCTGGGGCCGATCTCCTGTCCCGGCACCGGCGGTAGTTTCGACCCCGCGATGGCCGAGATGCCGCCGAGGCCGCAGAAGAACAATCCCGTGACGCGGTCGGAGAGCTTCATGGCGTCTCATTCGTCATTGCGAGGAGAGATCGCTCTCGCTTGCGAGAACGATCGCGACGAAGCAATCCAGTCTTGCTTCGTCACAGAAAGAGTTGGATTGCTGCGCATCTGCCAACCGGCAAAAGCCGGCATTGCAGATGCTCGCAATGACAATGCTACGTCTTCGCCAGATTCGCCGCCTTCATCGCGACGCCCATCGCTTTGTCGGCCTCGTCCATGAACGCCGCATAGCCCGCCGCGTCGTTCCAGACGGTGCCGAAGCCGCGCGAGGCCATGAAGTCCTTGTACGCGGCCGAGTCGTAAACGCTTTTCATCGTCGCGGTGAGCTTCTCGGCGATCGGCTGCGGCAGGCCTTTCGGCCCGGCGAAGCCACGCCATGCGCCGGTCGAATAGTTCACGCCCATGGCTTCGGTCAGCGTCGGCACGTCCTTGAACAAGGCCGCGCGTTGAGGCGCCATAATGGCCAGACTGCGGACCTTGCCGGCGTCGATCATCGCGCGCGCTTCCGGAACGGAGCATGTGCAGAAATCGAGTCCGCCCGCCGCGAGATCCTGCACCGCCGGTGCCGCGCCGTTCGACGGCACCCATGCAACCTGATTGGCCGGCAGTCCCATCGCCTGCATCCAGCCGACCAGTGCGAGATGCCAGATCCCGCCTTGGCCGGTGCCGGAGCATTTGAACTTGCCCGGGGGTGCCGCCTTGATCGCGTCGGCCAGATCCTTGACGGTCTTGTAGGGGCCGTCGGCCTTCACATGAATGCCCGGCGGATCCTCGTTCATCAGCGCCAGCGGCGTATAGTTCTTCGGCGTCAATTCGGTGAGGCCGGCCCAATGCATCATCGAAATCTCGACGGTGATGATGCCGATCGTGTAGCCGTCCGGCACTGCTGCGGCGATGGCGGCATGGCCGACCACACCTGAACCGCCGGTGCGGTTGATGACATTGACGGGCTGGCCGAATTCCTTTTCGAGCAACCCGCCGACGATGCGGGCGGTCGCGTCCGTGCCACCGCCGGCTCCCCATGGGCAGATCAATTGGATTGGTCGCGACGGATAGGCGGCCTGCGCGTGAGATGGTCTGAGGCCGAGGACCGCGCTGGTGGCGACGGCAGCCGTTGAGGCCGCGAATGCGCGGCGCGTAATCCGGGTCATCGATGATCCTCCCAAAGCGCCGGTATGTTCCGACTGCTTGTGACGATCATGTTAGATGAAAATCACGCGGCGGGAAGAGATGTTTTGATATGGCCTGAGTTGAATAACGCCATCAGTCAGGGTCAATCTTGCCGACCACAAGAGTTTGGACGAAAACTTCGAGCGGATCCAAATCGTTCTGAACAATCACCCAGATCCTGGCGGGCTCGATCCGATGATAGGCACGGCGCAGTTGATTGCCCAGGTCGGCAAGACGACGCCAATTGATCGACGTCGCCCCAGTTTTAGTTTCCTCGGGAATGAATCTGGAAGCCTCGCTGATGATTTCCAGCAAACGCTCGGTGCCAACTCTCAGCAGAAGATCGTCAGAAAATTCTTCTAACGTTCGGTTTTTCAAGATGTGCCGGATAGCTGCGATTGCATCCTGAATGTGGATGACGCGATCGCCAAGCGTCGGTGGCATCAGAAAACCTCGATGAGATCGTCAGAAATGCGTTGTGCGAAGCGTTCACTCATCGAGCTGCGCGTCGTCGCTTGCGTTGGCAGGCCGGTCGCGTCTTCGATAATATGTTGAACACCGATCAGATTCAAATAGGAAAAGCTCGCGTCTGGTGCAATGTCGATGAGCACATCGATGTCGCTATCGGGCCGATGGTCTCCGCGGACCCGCGATCCAAACATCGCAAGCTGGGTCACGCCTTCGGCCCTGATCGCCGCGGCGTTCTCCCGGATCTTCGCAATGATCTGGTCGCGCGTCATGATCCATCATCCTGCGCAATATGTGGAGCTTAACAGCTACTCGGCCGCCTCGCTTGTATGTCCTAACCGCGCGTTGAGCTTGCGGATCAACTCTTCGGCGGCGTCGGAGATGACGGTGCCCGGCGGGAAGATCGCTTCCGCCCCGGCGGCATAAAGCGCGGCGTAGTCCTGCGGCGGGACCACGCCGCCGATGATGATCATGATATCCTCGCGGCCTTGTTTCTTCAACGCGGCTTTCAATTCCGGCACGGCGGTGAGATGCGCCGCCGCCAGTGAGGATACACCGAGGATATGCACGTCGTTCTCGACCGCCTGTCGCGCGGCTTCGTCGGCGGTGGCGAATAGCGGCCCAATATCGACGTCGAAGCCGACGTCGGCAAAGGCCGAGGCGATCACCTTCTGGCCGCGATCATGGCCGTCCTGACCGATCTTGGCGACCAGGATACGCGGGCGGCGACCCTCGGCATCCTCGAACGCATCGATCAGCTCTTGCACCTTGGCGACACGGTTCGACATCGTCGCGGCCTCCCGCTTGTAAACGCCGGTGATGGATTTGATCTCGGCGCGATGGCGACCGAACACCTTTTCCATCGCGTCTGAAATCTCGCCGACGGTGGCTTTGGCGCGCGCCGCGTCGATCGCCAGCGCGAGCAGATTGCCCGAGCCTTCGGACGCCGATCGCGTCAGCGCGTTCAGCGCGGCATCGACGTCCGCTTGATTGCGCTCGCCGCGCAGACGCTTGAGCTTGTCGATCTGCAAACGGCGCACGGTGGAGTTTTCCACCTTGAGCACGTCGAGCGCTTCCTCGTTGACGGGCTTGAACTTGTTGACGCCGATCACGGCCTGCTTGCCGGCATCAATGCGCGCCTGCGTCTTGGCCGAGGCTTCCTCGATCCGCAGTTTCGGCACGCCAGCCTCGATCGCCTTGGCCATGCCGCCGAGTTCTTCCACTTCCTGAATATGGGCCCAGGCTTTCCTGGCGAGATCGTGCGTCAGACGTTCGACATAATACGAGCCGCCCCACGGATCGATGATCCGGT
>JAQGJY010000440.1 GCA_028290325.1 Tardiphaga sp. | reverse complement strand
TCCGGCGTCTTGGCCGGGCCGGCGTAATAGACCGGATGGTTCTTGAAATAATCCGGCAGCGGCTCGCCCCTGTCCAGTCGCTCGCGTAATTTAGCATGCGCTGAATCACGCGCCACGATCATGGTGCCGGACAGCGACAGCCGGGTCTTGATCGGATATTGCGCCAAGGTCTTGAGGATATCCGCCATCGGCTGGTCGAGATTGATCTTCACCACCTCGCCACCGAGCGCGGTCTCGAGCGCCGGCAGGAATTGCGCGGGATTGTGTTCGAGTTCCTCGAGATAGACGCCGTCCTTGGTGATCTTGCCGAGCACCTGACGATCCGCCGAGCACGACACGCCGAGCCCGATCGGCAGCGACGCGCCGTGGCGCGGCAGCCGGATCACGCGGACGTCGTGGCAGAAATATTTGCCGCCGAACTGCGCGCCGACGCCGAGCGACTGCGTCATCTTCAGGATCTCCTGCTCCATTTCCAGATCGCGGAAGGCATTGCCATCCGCCGAGCCGTGCGTCGGCAGCGCGTCGAGATAGCGCGCCGAGGCAAGCTTCACCGTCTTCATGCACAATTCAGCCGAGGTGCCGCCGATCACGATCGCCAGATGATAGGGCGGGCACGCGGCGGTGCCGAGCGTCAGCACTTTCTCTTTCAAAAACGCCAGCAGCCGGTCGCGCGTCAGCACCGCGGGCGTCGCCTGAAACAGGAAGCTCTTGTTGGCGCTGCCGCCGCCTTTCGCCATGAACATGAACTTGTAGGCCGAATCGATCTCCGCCGAGCCGCCTTCCGCATAGATCTCGCACTGCGCCGGCATGTTGTTGGCGGTGTTCTTTTCCTCGAACATCGACAACGGGGCGACCTGCGAATAGCGCAGGTTGCGGCGCAGATAGGCGTCGCGGGCGCCCTCGCTCAAGGCCGCTTCATCGTCGCCCTCGGTGATGACGTTGCAGCCCTTCTTGCCCATGATGATCGCCGTGCCGGTGTCCTGGCACATCGGCAGCACGCCGCCGGCCGCGATGTTGGCGTTCTTCAGAAAGTCGAAGGCGACGAATTTGTCGTTCGGGCTGGCCTCGCTGTCGTCGAGGATGTTGCGGAGCTGCTGCAGATGGCCCGGCCGCAAATAGTGGTTGATGTCGCCGAACGCGGCCTCGCTGAGTTGGCGCAGCGCCTCGCGCGACACCACCAGCATCTCGCGGCCGAGCACCGTCTCGACGCGGACGCCATCGCTTGAGATCTTGCGATACGGCGTCGTGTCGGCGCCGAGCGGAAACAGCGGGGTGTGCTTGTAAGGCGGGACGGCTTGCGGCGTCGGGATGGCGGTGGGGGCGTTCATGTGGCCTCGGGGGTGCGGATTTGACCGCCTGTGTAGGCGGTTTCCCCGGGATTTTGAAGCGTTCAAAACGGGGTGGCTGACCAGCCTTCAACCACCCCCGGTCAATCCACCTTCACTCGTCCACCGGTTCGGCCGCAGCCAACACGACGGTCGGTGTCACCGGCCGGTCCTGGTTTGTGCTTGCAAGTTCCTGCTCGGCCGCGTCTCGCATGGCTTCCGTATTGACGCTCGCGGGTTCGGCTTTCGATTCCGGAAGCCGCGGCGCGGTCCGCTGCCAAGCCCTCAGATACTGTCCGACTTGATCGTAGAATTGCGGCACGGTTGCCTTGAGTTCCGTGACGAAGTTCTTTCGCTGCGAAAACCGTGCGCCCACGTCTCGAACCAGCATGACATCGAACGACGACACAACCTGCCCCGACTTTTCCTCAGCCGCTTGTTCGACATTCTCACGAAGAAGCCCGAGCGGCTTTTGCGTGTGCGCGCTACGCCCTGGCCAATAAAGACGGACATGCCAGTTCTCATTGGGAGATTGCGATAGTTGCCGAAGAAGCCAGTTGAGCCTGGCTTTGCTGCCCTTCTTCTCGTCAGGTGCCCGCAAACGCATCGACGCGGTGATCGTTCTGGCCCGCAGATCGGCCGTCACCTCCAGCGGGGCGGCGGCATCGGGAATGACGAGCGTCGCAGTGAGGCACCGCGATTCGCAAAAGGCCGTGGCATCGGCCTTGGCTCGCGCGTCCAGGTCGCGCAGGTGTTCACGCGGAATTCGCGGCGACACCTCAACGCCCAACTGCCGGCTCATCGTCAACGACAGATCGCGCACAACCTGATGCCATGCGCCGACAGTTTCACGTGTCTCGGGCGCATTCGGAGACGGCGATGCACCGGCCTGCACCGCGGAGCCAAGTTCTGTCCATGCGGCTGGCATCTGGTCGAAGTCCTTCACCCCGGCGCTTTGATGGGTGAGAAACCGAACCATCTCATTCAAGATGAAGCGCTGGTCGCGATCAAGCACTTCATCATTTGCGATCAGCAGACTGGCTTCCGTCAACACGTGCATCCAGGACCAGTGAAAAAGTTCGATCTTGCGGCGAGCCGACGCGGAAAGCTGCAATGGATGCACGGCGGGAACGGCCGCAAACTGGTTTGAGATCGTAATGAGCGCGTCGATGTCGTTCTCACGCGCAAGGTTTAGGTAACTTTCGACCTGAGCCAGTTCGAGGTCCGAGTTGCCGACCTTGGCTTCGACGACGGCGCGCCATTGTTTGCCGCCAGATGTGAGAACGATCAGACCGTCCGGTCTCAGCTTCTCGCTTTGATTTTTGAAACAGACCTCGGTGAATGTTTCGATCCGTGTGCGCGCGCCAGTACGTTGGCCCACCGTACTCATCAGAGCACGACCGAATTCGTCGACGTTCGACAAACATGCCAGCAGGATCGATGCTGTTCTGCCCTCTTTGGAGGTATCAGCCAGAACGGGAAATAATCTGGCCCGCTCGCCCCTGGTCAAATAATTTGGAATATCGAGCATGGCGAACCCTCAATGCAATTTCTAAATGCATGTCCACTATGGCTCGCGTCAGGGAATATGCAATCTTAAATTGTATAATTGGTAAAGCGATACTCGCTAACGATCCAGCGGCTTGTAGTGCCGGAAGATACCCTCCTCGTTGAACGGGATGCGGCGATCGCTGGCGAGATAGGCGGCGATGTTGGGCCGTTCGGCGACTTTGTCATGCAGCGCAATGAGTTTCGGGATTTTGCGCTCGAATTTGGCCATCCGTTTCGGAAAGGCATACCGCAAGCCATCGACGACCTGAAACAACGACAGGTCGACGGTACTCACCTTGCGGCCGGCGACGAAAGCCGCGCCCGACGCCGCCAGCACGCGCTCGAAATAGCCGAGATATTTCGGCGCGCGCTCGGCCCAGAATTCCTTGCTGCGCTGCTTCGCGGCGGATTTCT
>JAQGJY010000417.1 GCA_028290325.1 Tardiphaga sp. | reverse complement strand
GTGCTAAGCTTTGGAGAAAAACGCCGTCTCCGGCCCCAAATCATCTAAATCCGCAGTTCTCTCGTACGGCACCAAGTCCGAGTAAGGTTGTTTTTGTTGGGGTTTTTGGAGACTTTGGCCACAGGCGGCATCGGGGGGCGCAGCGGCGGTGGCGGAGAGAGTGGGATTCGAACCCACGGTACGGTTTCCCGCACACACGCTTTCCAAGCGTGCGCCTTAAGCCACTCGGCCATCTCTCCACGCGCCCTCTCATGGCCGGGCGGGCGACGATTTGCAAGAGATGCCTCACCAAATGCTGGATTTTAGCCAAGCTGTTGCGACATCAGCGCTTTCGAACGCGCGCGCGGCCTCGCAACGGCGCCCCCGCCACGGCTGCTCAATGAAACCGGACGCTGCCTGACCCGATCGAACGCAGCGGCCACACCGGGGCAGGCTCCGGCGCCAGGTCGGCCGCCGAGGATTCGCCGGCCTGATGCTGGTCCTGCAAGGCCTCGAGGAAATCCGCGAACCATTGCTGGATCGTGCCGGCGCGCAGCTTGGCCATCATCGCCTCCCAGCGCATCCGGCGCTCGATCAGCGGCATCGACAGCGCCGTCGCCATCGTCCGCGCCATTGCATCGATGTCGTTCGGGTTCACAAGCAAAGCGGTGTCGAGTTCGTTGGCGGCGCCAGCGAATTTCGACAACACGAGCACGCCGGGATCGATTGGATTCTGCGCCGCGACATATTCCTTGGCGACGAGGTTCATGCCGTCATGCAACGGCGTGACAAGGCCGACCTGGGCCGTGCGATACAGTCCGGCCAGCACGGTCTGGCTGAACCCCTTGTTGAGATAGCGGATCGGCGTCCAATCGACCTCGCCATGGCGGCCGTTGACGTCGGTCACCAGCTTGGCCATGTCGCTCTGCAGATTGCCGTAGGCCTCGATGGTGCCGCGCGACAAGGTCGCGATCTGCAACAGCGAGACCGCGCGCTTCAACGCGGGATGCATCGTCAACATGCGATCGAACGCGTCGACGCGGTTGATGAGGCCCTTCGAGTAATCGAGACGGTCGACGCCGATCGCGAGTTTTTCGCCATTGAGGCTGCGGCGCAGGCGCGAGACATCCGGGTTCGACACGGCTTTCGCGGCGTGGGCGGCGAATTTCGCCGGATCGATGCCGATCGGAAACACCGCGCAACGCGATTGCCCGAACGTCGAGGTGACGACATCGCCTTTGACGTTGAGCGCGAGTTCGCACCGCAGATAATCAAGAAAGTTGTCGCGATCGCCGTCGGTCTGGAAACCGATGAGATCGTAAGCCAGCATCGCCTTGATGAGGTCGCGGTGATGCGGCACGCCGTCCATGATGGCGCGAGCAGGCCATGGCGTGTGCAGAAAAAATCCGATCGCGTTGTTGACGCCAAGATTGCGCAACTCCGCGCCGAGCGCGAGGAAATGATAATCCTGGATCCAGAACGTGGTGTCGGGCTTCTGGAAGCGCAGCAGCGCGCGCGCCATGAACGAATTCACCTCGCGATAGGATTGGTAGTCATCCTGCGAGGCGCGGATCAAGTCCGTGCGGGAATGCAGCGCCGGCCACAACGCCGAATTCGCGAAGCCTTCGTAATAGCCGCCGTAATGCGCGGCCGGCAAATCGAGCATCGCCAACGCGCCGGCGCCCAGGGCCTCGATTTCGGCGAACGGCTCTTTTTGGGTGCCATCGCGCACCCGGCCGCTCGAACCCACCCAGATCGCACCTGATTTTTCGACAACGGGAAGCAGCGCGGCGGCCAAACCACCCGTCATCGGTTCACTCGCACTGGCGCGGGCCACCCGGTTTGATACGACAACGAGGTTCACAGGTTCGACTCCTGGTTTTCGGTTGTCGGATAAACACTTGTTCATGAAGATGGTTCCCGATCACGGTTTGATCAGATTCCGAACAAATTTCGTCGCGCGCCGGCAGTTAGAAATTTCAGCAACAATATCAACGAGGTGCGAAGTTCCAAGGGTCGCACCGGCGCGTCGACTGGTATTTTTTCGCAGGTCATATCGGCTTGAGCAGGCTGGCCAGCCATTGCCGGACGTTTTCCGGCTCGTCGAAATGACCGTTGACGCCCTGCGCGCGGCGACCGACGGAGAACGCCAGCCCCTTCATGTCCGGCATGATCGCGAACACGCTTTCGTCGGTCACATCGTCGCCGAGAAAGATCGGGCGTCGGCCCTTGAACGGCTGATGGGTCATCAATTCGGTGACGCCGGTCGCTTTGGTGAAGCCGGAATGTTTGATCTCGCAGACGAATTTTCCCGGCAGCACCTCGATCGGCGCGTTCGGCAGGTCGGCGCGAATCGCCGACACGCCGTCGTAGATCGCTTCCTCGCATTCCGGCGCGAGGCGGAAATGCAACGCCAGCGAATAGCCTTTGTCCTCGAGCAGGATGCCGTCGCTCATCTCGGCGAGCTTGGCGAAACGGCGCTTCAGGCTGATATCCATCGGCGGCGCATGGGTCACCACGGTGGTGCTGGTCGCCGAGATCCGCATCTCGGCGCCATGGCCGCCGACCGCCGGAAATTCCGGGCCGAAGATGAAATCGATGTCTTCGAGCGAGCGACCGCTGACCATCGCCAGCGCGCCGTTGGTCCGGGCGAGCAATTCCGTCAGCGACTCGCGCAGGCCGGGCGGCACGATGACATCGCGCGGCTTGGCCGCCATGTCCAGCAACGTGCCGTCGATATCGAGCAGGAACGCGCATTGATCGAATGACGGAATGAGATCGCGCGGGATCGGCGCGGTGATGAGCGGCGCATCGGTGCGCGGCGGCGCGACTGTCATGGTTGGGTCGGTCAACATCTACTCCACAGCGGCTAGCGGCCGCGCTACGGATTCCAGTGATTTACGTTCGGCGGACACGCCATAACGCCAGCCGATGAAGCCGGCGGCGATCATCAGTGTCGCGCCGAATAGATAGCCCGCGAACACCGTGATGCGCGAGCCCGAATCGATCAATAGGCCGAACAACGCCGGTCCGAAGACCCCGCCGATGCCGGTTCCAACGGCATAAAACAGGGCGATCGCCAGCGCGCGCACTTCCAGCGGGAATGTTTCGCTGATGGTCAGATAGGCGGCGCTGGCGGCCGGCGACGCGAAGAAGAAAATCACCATCCAGGCGATGGTCTGGGTTTGCGCGGTGAAGACGCCGATCGAAAACAGATAGCCCGAGATCGCCAGCAGTGTCCCGGAAGCGCCGAAAGTGACGAGGATCATGATGCGGCGGCCGACCGTATCGAACAGCCGGCCCAGCAGCAGCGGCCCGAGAAAATTGCCGGCGGCGAACGGCAGCAAATACCAGCCGATTCCGTTGGAGGGGATGCCGTAGAACTCCGTCAACACAAGGGCGTAGGTGAAGAAAATCGCGTTGTAGAAAAACGCCTGCGCCACCATCAGCGCCAGACCGACCAACGACCGTTGGCGATAGAGCGTCAACAGCGTGTGCGCGACCTCGCGCAACGGCGTGTGATCGCGCATCCGGATCTTGATCCTGGCGTGATCGGCGTTGGTCGGAGGCGCGTGGCGCGTATGCGCCTCGATCTCGCGGACGATCTTTTCCGCCGCCTCCGGCTGGCCATGAATGATGAGCCAGCGCGGACTTTCCGGAATCCAGAACCGCATCAGCAGCACGATCAGGCCGAGCACCGCGCCGATGCCATAGGCCAGCCGCCAACCGATATCCGGCCCGAACAGCGCGGGATCGAGCAGCACGATCGACGAACTTGCCCCGATCGCGGCGCCGATCCAGAAGCTGCCGTTGATGATGAGGTCGGTCCAGCCACGATAGCGCGCCGGGACCAGCTCCTGAATCGTCGAATTGATCGCGGTGTATTCGCCGCCGATGCCCGCGCCGGTGAGAAAGCGAAACAGCGCGTAGCTCGCGACATTCCAGGAGAAAGCGGTCGCGGCGGTCGCGGACAAGTAAAGCGCGAGCGTGATGAAGAACAGTTTCTTGCGACCGATCCGATCGGTCAGCCAGCCGAAACCGAGCGCACCCAGCACCGCGCCGCAGAGATACGCGCTGTTGGCGAGGCCGACGTCGAAATTGCTGAATCGAAGCTGCGGGCTCTCCTTGACCGCGCCCGATAAAGCGCCGGCCAATGTCACTTCGAGGCCATCGAGAATCCATGTGATGCCGAGCGCCACCACGACCCGGGTGTGAAAGCCGCTCCAGAGCAGGGCGTCGAGGCGGCCCGGAATATCTGTTTCGACGACACGGTCAGCGCCCGGGTTCAGCGTCGTCTGCATGGAGGCCTTCCTGCGGGTATCTGGCACGGACGTCCTCCAACGTCGCGGGTTCCAGGCGGTTCCCTTGTCCGGAGAACTCGGTCGAATGCCGCGCCATCCGCACCGCGGCACCAAAATCCGTTAGGGTTGGAGCCGGGGCAACGCCGCCAAGGTTTGGAGATACGATGAACGATCAA
>JAQGJY010000412.1 GCA_028290325.1 Tardiphaga sp. | reverse complement strand
CGCTGACGGCGCGCTTCGCGTCGATGCACTTCTCTCGAGCCCGGGCAAGCGAGATACCATCGCGCCCATAACTGCCCAGACAGACAGTCTCATTCAGGACCGTCAGAGGGGCCGTCAGGATCAAACTATACCCGCCGAAAGTCGCCGATGGTCATCGGCAGAATTTATTTTTGTTTTCAGTGACTTACGTCGCACCTTGGCGTAAATTCGGCGGGGTTCGCATAGGCCTAAATCATTCCCACTCGATTGTGCCCGGCGGTTTCGACGTGATGTCATAAACCACGCGGTTGACGCCCTTGACCTCGTTGATGATGCGGGTCGCGGTGGCGCCAAGAAATTTCATGTCGAAGGCGTAGAAATCCGCCGTCATGCCGTCGGTCGAGGTCACCGCGCGCAGGCCGACGACATATTCGTAGGTCCGTCCGTCGCCCATCACGCCGACGGTCTTGACCGGCAGCAACACGGCGAAGGCCTGCCAGATATCATCATACAGGCCGGCCTTGCGAATTTGATCGATGTACACCGCGTCGGCGTTGCGCAGAATGTCGAGCTTCTCCGACGTGATCTCGCCGGGACAACGAATCGCGAGGCCCGGCCCCGGAAACGGATGGCGACCGACGAACACTTCGGGCAGGCCCAGCTCGTAGCCGAGCTTGCGCACCTCGTCCTTGAACAGTTCACGCAACGGCTCGACCAGCTTCATGTTCATGCGCGCCGGAAGGCCGCCGACATTGTGGTGCGACTTGATCGTCACCGACGGGCCGCCGGTGAACGACACGCTCTCGATCACGTCCGGATACAATGTGCCCTGCGCGAGATAGTCGGCTGATCCTCCGCCCAAGGCTGCGATCTTCTTCGCCTCCGCGTCGAATACGTCGATGAACAGCCGCCCGATGATCTTGCGCTTGTGCTCGGGGTCACTGACCCCCGCGAGTTCGCCGAGAAACTGCTTGGCGGCATCGACGTGCACCAGCGGGATATTGTAGTGATGCCTGAACAAATCGACCACGGTTGCGGCCTCGTTCAACCGCAGCATGCCATGATCGACGAACACGCAGGTGAGCTGGTCGCCGATCGCCTCATGGATCAGCACCGCGGCGACCGCGCTATCGACGCCGCCCGAGAGGCCGCAGATCACCTTGCCGGTGCCGACCTGCGCGCGGATTTTCTCGATCGCCTCCTCGCGAAACGCGCGCATGGTCCAGTCGCCGGTCAGGCCCGCAACCTTGCGGACGAAATTGCGGATCAGCTTCGCGCCGTCCGGTGTGTGCACCACCTCGGGGTGGAACTGCATCGCATAGAATTTGCGGACGTCGTCGGCGATCACGGAGATCGGCGAGCCCGGCGCTTTCGCCACCGCGCGAAAGCCTTCCGGCAATTTGGTCACGCGATCGCCATGGCTCATCCAGACGTCGTATGTCCCGCCTTTTTCCCACACGCCGTCGAACAGCGCGCAGTCATCCGTGATCTCGATCGCGGCGCGCCCGAATTCACGGTGATGCCCGGCTTCGACGGTGCCGCCAAGTTGCCGCGCCATCGTCTGCTCGCCGTAGCAGATGCCGAGCACCGGCACGCCGGCGGTCAGGATCGACATCGGCGCCGACGGCGCGTCGGCGTCGAGCACGGAGGCCGGTCCGCCGGACAGGATCACGGCTTTCGGCTTCATCAGCGCGAAGGCCGCTTCGGCCTTGTTGAACGGCACGATCTCGGAATAGACGCCCTCCTCGCGGACGCGCCGCGCGATCAGTTGCGTCACCTGCGAGCCGAAATCGACGATGAGGATTTTGTCATGCGCCGCCGCCACATTGGGCGTCAAAGCACTGTCGGTCTGGCTCGGGATAAGGCTGGGTGCTGTCATGACCAGCAATTACGCCAGCGGGCGCAGTGGGGCAAGCCGTAGGATGGCTGGAGCGCGGCGATACCCGTCAATCCACAGGCGATGGGTCGGCTGATGGCGACGCGCGATCAGCGCCGCAATCCATCCTACCCGATCCGCCGCATCACGCTGACGAAGAACCCGTCGGTGCCGGTGCGGCGGGGGGTCATCAACAGCCCCTCCTGCGAGACCAACGCCGCCGCGATGAAATCGTCGGCTTTGTCCCACAACACCGCCGCCAATTGCACCGCGGGCACGAGCTCGAAGCCCGGCATGCGCGCCAGGAACGCCTGAATCTGCGCGTTGTTTTCCTGGTGCAGCACCGAGCAGGTCACATAGGCCAGCCGGCCGCCCGGCTTGACCAAGGCCGCGCCGCGATCGAGCACCGCGACCTGATCCTTGAGCCGCACATCCAGCGCGCCGGGGCGCATCCGCCATTTGGCGTCGGGATTGCGCCGCCAGGTGCCGGTACCGGTGCAGGGCGCATCGATCAGCACCAGATCGGCGGAGGCGCTGATGTCCGACAACGTGTCGTTCGGCCCCTTCGGCGTGCGGACGTCGCAATTGTGCACGCCGGCGCGCGACAGCCGCTCGTAGATCGGCGCCAGCTGGCGCTTGTCATGGTCCGTGGCAATGAGCCGACCCTTGCCCTGCATCATCGCCGCCAGCGCCAGCGTCTTGCCACCCGCGCCGGCGCAGAGGTCGATCACCTGCTCGCCGGGTTTGGCGCCGGAGAACAAAGCCGCGAGCTGCGAGCCTTCATCCTGCACCTCGACATGGCCCTTGATGAAATCCTCCTCGGCGTGAATGCCGGGATTGCGCGCATCGGCGCCGAGATCGATCCGCAGCCCGAGCGGCGACCACGGCGTCGGCGTGACGCCCAGATGCGCCATCGAGGCCGCGACTTTGTCGCGTTTGGCGTTCAACGTGTTGACACGCATGTCGAGCGGCGCGCGGCTGGCCATCGCGGCGGCCTCGGCGGCGCGGTCGGCGCCGAACGCCTGCGCGAGATGGCCATCGAGCCATTCGGGATAATCGCCCGCGACATGGGCCGGCGCGTCGTCGATCGAGCGCGACGTCAGCGCGGCATGCTCCGATTCCGACAGCGCGGCCGGCGCGAAACGGCCGCCATCGCACAACGCCGCGATCGCATCGGCATTCAGACCGCGTTCGCGCTTCAGCATGCCAAGCACGCGGGCGCGCGGCGTGTCGTCGTCCATCAGCCACGCCGACGACGCGCGGCGGCGCAACACGTCGAACACGAGGCCGGCAATTGCGGCGCGGTCGCCGGACCCCGCATAGCGATGCGCGGTGCCCCATTCCTTCAGGGCCTTTGCGGCCGGCACGCGGTCGGTGTCGATCGCGGCGATCAGATCGATGGCGGCGGAGAGGCGCGCGGACGGCGTCATGCCACGGTCGCCAGCAGCATCTTCAGCGCGAAGTAGATCCACATCGCCATCAGCACCAGCGCGCTGGCGAACCACGCCGTCGCGCGCGGCCGCAGGTCGTTCGACGTGACGAAGATGCCGGCATGCGCGAGTCGTGCGACGACGAACACCCACGACAGCAGCACCAGCACCAGATCGATGCGGCGCAGCGGCAGACCGATCGCGATCAGCGCGTAAAACAGAACCGGAATTTCAAACTGGTTGCGGAAGCAATCGCCGAATT
>JAQGJY010000374.1 GCA_028290325.1 Tardiphaga sp. | reverse complement strand
GAATTGCCGATATAGCGCACCTTACCCTGACGGATCAGATCGTCCAGGGCACGCAGGGTTTCGTCGATCGGGGTCAGCGGATCATAATCATGTTGCTGATAGAGATCGATCCAGTCGGTCTTCAATCGCTTCAAACTCGCCTCGACCGCGGCCATGATGTAGCGCCGCGATGCGCCTTTCTTGGTGCCGTCCTCGCTCATCGCCTTGGAGAATTTCGTCGCCAGCACGATGTCCTTGCGCCGGTCGCCCAGCACTTCGCCGAGCACGGTCTCGGAGCCGCCCATGCCGGCATAGATGTCGGCGGTGTCGAACAGCGTGATGCCGCAATCGATTGCCTTGTGGATGATCTTTCGCGCGGTGTTCAAATCGGTTCGCTGGCCGAAATTATTGCAGCCGAGACCGACGGCGGAGACGCGCAGGCCGGAGCCGCCGAGATTGCGGATGTGCATTGAGGATTCCTTTGGCTTTGGTCGATTGTGCGGCGTGATCGGTCAGTCCGCAAGCCGGGCTCACCCCCGCAACGCCGCCGCCGTCATGCGCCGCACGGAGGCTTCGGCGACGCGCGCGATTGTCTTGCGGTTGGCGCTGATGTCGTACGATACCGGTTCGCCCCACGTCACGGTCACATCGACCGCGCCGGTGGCGAGTGTTTCGATAAAATGCGGGATCAGATCGGCGTCGCCATACCAGGCGACGCGGTCGCGCAACGCGCGGCCGACCGGCAGACCGCCGAATTTGACGTAGGCCAGCGACATCGGCTGCACGCTGATGCGCGTGTGATGGGTCTGATCGCCGAGTGCCTGATGCACCGCCCCGATCAGCGCCGATCGGAACGGCAGGATACGAACGCCGTCGCTCGACGTGCCCTCGGCGAACAACACCACGGCATCGCCGCCGAGCAGGCGGCCGGCGATCTCCTGGGTCGCGACCCCGGTTTTCTGCCGGCGCTCGCGTTCGATGAAGATCGTGCGTTGCAGTTTGGCGAGCCAGCCAAAAACCGGCCAGCGCGCGACTTCACTCTTGGCGACGAAGACCACCGGCGTCAGCGCGGTGATGACGCAAATGTCGAGCCATGAGGCATGATTGCTGAGGATCAGCAC
Organism: Tardiphaga sp.; assembly: GCA_028290325.1. Taxonomy (GTDB): domain Bacteria; phylum Pseudomonadota; class Alphaproteobacteria; order Rhizobiales; family Xanthobacteraceae; genus Tardiphaga. Next base: position 11,418 of record JAQGJY010000374.1, on the reverse strand, counting down.
CGGATCCTCGGCGCACCGTTTGCCGATCTCGCGAATGCGGACGCCGATGAGCCGGCAAAAGACGCGGTGAAACAGGTGCGGCACGCTGCGTTGCAGGCCATTGTTCAGCGCGATGCCAATCCATTGAATCGGTAATAGCGCGAGAATGAGAACGATCAAGGCTGACAGCGAGACGGCAAAGCGGATCATGCGGGCTATTTCGGGCGGCGGGGCGATACGGCTGTGGCCTTATAGCCGAGCCAGCGCCGCCGCGCGCGAAAGAATTTACGATCTGAACTTGGCGACGTCGCCGGTGTCGCGCGGGTACCGCGAGACACTTCGCATCGCATAATAGCGCGCGCGGTGCCGGGGGTCGTCGTCGCGCCGCAGCGCGTCGTTCAGCGGCGCATAGCTCATCATGCGGCTGCCGTCGGGCAGCGCCGCGCAACTGACGCGCAAGACGCGGCCGTCGGCCAGCGTCAGGTGCAGCGGCGTCGGGTCACCGCTCCGCATCAGTTCGGTGCGTTCGGCGATGTCATACGCCAGTTCGTCCTCGGGCAGTTTGAACGCGCCGACATCGCGGGCGTGATACATCAGCGCGATGAAGGGCGGTTTGCTTTCGGCCTTGTCGTCGGGCAGCGCGAAATAGTCGCGGAAGGCGCGGTTGATGAATTCGGCGCGGGTATCGGGATCGAGCAGAACGACGCCGATGTCGATGCGGTCGAGCGCTGCCGACAGCCGCTCGGCGGTGGCCTGACGCCGGCGCTGCCAGCCCAGCACTTCGATCATCTGTCCGCGCAGCCGTCCGGTAATCGTCGCGGCGGCTCCGGAGGCCAGAGCCAGCGCCGTGAGATGCAGCAGGCGTCCCGGCGTATCAGGTAGCGCCAGCGCGCCGATGCCGGTCGCGATCGCCGCGCTGACGAAGCCGGACCCCAAGCCACCCAGCGCGCCCGCCAGGCCAACGCTGAACACCAGCAGGGGTACAACTGTAGCGAAGGCTAAAGAACCACCGTCGACCGCCACGGCGGAAGCCGCCAAGGCCGTCGTGAGGGACGGTCCGATCATTTGTCGCCAGTCGAGCTGCATCGCATGTCCTGCCGGTACCGAGCATAGACATGGATTTATGATCAGGGTTTCAAACGGCGCGCGGCTTCTTGTGATGTCGTTAAAGCGGGTTAGGTGTGGCGCGCCGGATTTGACTCAAATGCGCTTTACTTCGCGGCGGCTGATACGCGCAGAATCCGGCCCGCCGAATTGTCCGTCAGCAGATACAGCGCGCCGTCGGGGCCTTGCCGCACATCGCGGATGCGCTCGTTGAGGTTCGGCAGCAGCCGCTCCTCGGCCGTGACGGCGTTGCCCTTCAGCGTCAGCCGCACCAGCATCTTGCCGGCCAGCGCGCCGGTGAACAGGCTGCCCTTCCATGTCGGGAATTGCGCGCCCGAATAGAATGCCATGCCGGACGGCGCGATCGACGGCACCCAGTATTTCACCGGCTGCTCCATGCCCTCCTTAGCCGTGGCGTCGTGAATCGTCGCGCCGCTGTAATCGATGCCGTAGCCGATCACCGGCCAGCCATAGTTCTTGCCTTTGCTAGCGATGTTGACCTCGTCGCCGCCGCGCGGACCATGCTCGATCGCCCACAGATCGCCGGAGGCCGGATTGATCGCGGCAGCCTGCACGTTGCGATGGCCATAGCTCCAGATTTCAGGCTTGGCGTCGCTGCGGCCGACGAACGGATTGTCCTTCGGCACCGAACCGTCCGGCGCGATGCGGACGATTTTGCCGAGATGGTTGGCGAGGTTCTGCGCCTCGTCGCGATAGGTGAAATGATCGCCCAACCCGACGAAGAGGTTGCCGTCCGCGCCCTGTGCGATGCGGCAGCCATAATGATTGCCGTAGGAGAGCGGCCCGTCCTGGCGGAAAATGACTTTGACGTTCTCCAGGCGGCTCGAATCGGTCGAGAGCTCGGCGCGCGCCACCGCCGTCCTGCCTCCGTTGCCGGCGCGCTCCGCGTAGCAGACGTAGAGTGCGCGATTCTCCGCGAAGCTGTTGTCGAGCGCGATGTCGAGCAAGCCGCCCTGACCGCCGGACGAGACATCCGGCACGCCTTTAACAGGAGGCGACAGCTTGCCGTCGGCGGCGACGACGCGCAGGCGGCCGGCTTTTTCGGTCACGAGCATGCGGCCGTCCGGCAGGAAGGCCAGTCCCCACGGGCTCGACAGGCCGGTCGCGGCGGTCTGCACCTTCAATTGACCGGCGGAGGAGGCGAAGGACGCGTTCTCGCCGCGCGTGCCGGTCGCGATCACGAGCGATACGACCAATACGATTGCGGCCGTCAGCGACACCGTGACCCAAAGCACGGGTGATTTAGGAGCCTTCATTGCAGTCCCCAAGCGGACAGCGAAAGCCGCGTGCCAGAGCCGGATTATCGGGCTTTAAGGCAGGTCGGCCGTCCGCGGATAGATCGACAGGGCAACTCGATGGTCCGGCGCGTCAGACCGCGCACGGCATCGCCATCGAGACTTTGATCGAGAGCACGGTGATCGTGACAATCAGGCTCAGTGATAAGGCGCCCAGCGCGAGTGACGCCGCGACGGCATCGGTCATACGGGACGAGGTAACGGGCTGAGCGGGGCGGATAAAGCCTGACGCTGCGCCGGGCGACCGGATCATGGCCGTAAATCCTTCAATTCGCGAACGAATCGTCCGCCGCAGCAATGATTCGCAGTTCGCGCAGGCGAGATTTGGGCGGAATTCGCCCAACTGCGGCGGAACGAAGGCATTTCGGCCGGTTATGCCCGCTATTTTGCGACTTCAGCCTGTATTTGAGCTCGATGGCTGTGTGAACGGAGCGCGGTCGATTCGCCCGCGCCTAGGCGGCGACTCCGGTCGGATCGTCGAGCACGGCGTCAGACGCCGGCCGCCAGTCCATCGACACGAAATTCGGCGACAGCTCGACGCGCTTCAGCCACGCCCGCACCGCGGGAAAACTCGCGAGGTCGAAATCGCACTTTTCGGCGACGTGGGTGTAGCCGTACAGCGCAATGTCGGCGACGGTGAGCTGGCCCGCCGCGAAGAACTCATGCAGTTTGAGATGGTTTTCCATCACCTGAAGCGCGGCGTAGCCGCGCTCCATCCAGTCGTCGAGCGCATGGGTTTGCAAATCGCGACCGCCGCGCACCAGCGCCAGCCAGAAGTAGGCGGCGCCGATATTTGGCTCCAGCGCATGTTGCTCGAAGAACATCCATTGCAGCGCCTCGGCGCGCTCGATGCGGGATTCCGGCGCCAGCGACGTGCCGATCGCGACGTACCACAGGATCGCGTTGGATTCGGCGAGATAGCGGCCGTCGGCGACTTCCAGCAGCGGCACTTGACCGCTGGGGTTCTTGGCCAGAAAATCCGGCGTACGGCTCTCGCCGCGCAGAATATCGATCTCGACGGATCGATAGGGCGCGTCGATAAACGCCAACGCAAGCCGGACCTTGTAGCTATTGCCGGAGCGTTGCATCGAATAGAGCTTGTACATGCAGTCGTCCGCCCTGGTGTCGGTTCGGTCCGTGAGCCGGTCTTGATTGGTCGCGCCGGCTTGTGATGGTCCTTCGCGGTGAAACAATGATGCCGAAGCGAGTCCGTCGCAAGGCCCGCAATCTGGAAAAGATGAAAACCGTCGCGTCACCAATGCCGCAAGAAAAATTTACCTGATGCCGTGGCGTCAGCGGGCTCACCTTTGCGCGATTGACCTGATTTGGCTGTCACCAATCCGAGTCGTTCTCTTGCGGTGCAGCGAGACCGGGAATAGGGTGCGCCGATCCCGACATCAGGATCCGATCACAAGGCGCTGCCCCGAATGCACGCGCCATTCGTAAGGAGATGACCATGCCGCTTTTGTCCGCTGCGCTCGACCGCGTGAAGCCTTCCGCGACCATTGCGGTGACGGACAAGGCACGGCAGCTCAAGGCGGCTGGCCGCAACGTCATCGGACTCGGTTCAGGCGAGCCGGATTTTGATACGCCCGCCAACATCAAGCTGGCGGCGATTCACGCCATCGAGGCGGGCAAAACGAAGTACACCGATGTCGGCGGCATTCCCGAATTGAAGCAAGCCATCATCGACAAGTTCAAGCGCGAGAACGGCCTCACCTACGCGCCGAACCAAATCATCGTCGGCACCGGTGGCAAGCAGGTGCTCTACAACGCGCTGATGGCGACGCTGAACCCCGGCGACGAGGTCATCATCCCGGCGCCTTACTGGGTGAGCTATCCCGAGATGGTGGCGCTCGCCGGCGGCGAAAGCGTGCCGGTCGTCTGCGACGCAAGGTCGGGCTTCAAGTTGCAGGCCGCCGATCTGGAAAAAGCCATCACGCCCAAGACCAAGTGGATCATCCTGTGCTCGCCATCGAACCCGACCGGCGCGGCCTATTCACGTAGCGAGTTGAAGGCGCTTACCGACGTGCTGGTGAAGCATCCGCAGGTCTGGGTCATGACCGACGATATGTACGAACATCTCGTCTATGACGATTTCGAGTTCACCACGCCGGCGCAGATCGAGCCGCGGCTCTACGACCGTACGCTGACCGTCAACGGCGTGTCGAAAGCCTATTGCATGACCGGCTGGCGCATTGGTTATGCCGGCGGCCCCGCGCAACTTATCAAGGCGATGTCCACGATCCAGTCGCAATCGACGTCGAACCCGTCGTCGATCTCGCAATGGGCGGCGGTTGAAGCGCTGAATGGACCGCAGGATTTTATCCCGGCGAACAACGCCGTGTTCAAGGAGCGCCGCGATCTCGTGGTCGCCATGCTCAATCAGGCCAGCGGCATCGACTGCCCGCGACCGGAAGGCGCATTCTACGTCTATCCGTCCTGCGCGGGCACGATCGGCAAAACCGCGCCGTCGGGAAAAGTAATCAGTAACGACGAAGACTTCGTCACGGAGCTGCTGGAAACCGAAGGCGTCGCGGTTGTGCAAGGTTCTGCGTTCGGGCTCGGCCCAGCGTTCCGGATTTCCTACGCGACCAAAACATCGGACCTCGAAGAAGCCTGCAAACGCATCCAGCGTTTCTGCGGAAATCTGCGTTAAGGTATTCTAGAAATTTCTCACGGAAATTCCGCAATTGTGATGGCAAACGCCTTGTTTTGGACACGGCGCTTCCATCATGGTCCGCCGGTAATCCAGTGCAGAACAAGGCGGAGATTCATCATGCGTTTTACTAAGCTTGCCGTTGCGACCGCAGCGTTAATCGTTTCGGTTGCTGGTGCCAACGCGCAGCAGCGCCAGCCCCAGCAGCTTCAAGTTGGCGTGCTTGAATGTCAGGGCGGCCCGAATGTCGGTTACGTCGTCGGCTCGACGACGTCGCTGAACTGCGTATTCCGCAGCGACGGCCGCCGGGTGGAAGGCTATGTTGCCAACGTGCGCCGCTTTGGCGTCGATCTCGGCTTCACGCAGAACTCGGGCCTCGCCTGGGCGGTCTATGCACCGACCAACCGTCTCGGCCGTGGCGATCTCGCCGGCAGCTACGGTGGCGTCGGTGGTAACGCGGCGGTCGGCGTCGGCGGCGGCGGCAATCTTCTTGTCGGCGGTTCGTCCAATGCCTATTCGTTGCAGCCGCTGAGCCTTCAAGGCCAGACCGGCATCAACGTGACCGCTGGTGTCGTCGACGTGCAACTCGTGCCGGCCGAGCAGCGTCCGCGTCGCAAGTATCGCCGCACGCGCCGTTAACGCCTGTTTTAGCGATTGCTACAGAACGGCCCGCCTGGCGGGCCGTTTGCTTTTGTGCGGAGCCTAGAAGCTGGGCGATTGCCGAAACCGGATGCGTGCTTTTTCGATCGCGCGTCAATCCTTCAGTTTCTTGTCCTTGCGGTGCTTTCGCTTTTTCTTTTTGTCGTCGTGATCGGCGTCGTCGGATTCCTCATCGGTGGCGGCCAGTTCACCGTTGGCGGCGTCCTGTTCGGCAAGAACCTTGGCGGCCAATGCGGCCAGCGCCTGCTGTTCGCGTTCTTCCTGCTCGCGCTCGACGGCTTCGCGGATGCGTGTCTGGCGATGCTCTTCCCAGGCATCGAAAACCAGATGGAGCCACGGCATCACCTGCTCGATGGACGGCATTTGGCCGGGCGGTCCGGGTTCGCCGCGCGGGCCTTGCTCACCAGCCTTGCCCTGTACGCCGGGTTTGCCGGGCGGCCCTTGTTCGCCGCGCTTGCCTTGGATGCCCGGCTTGCCGGGCGGACCAGCCTTGCCTCGCGGACCTTCGGGCCCGGGACGGCCGGGATGTCCCTGCGGACCGGGCTTACCGGGTTCTCCGGGCGCGCCGCGTGGTCCGACCGGACCCTGCTTCCCCTGTCGTGTTGCGTCCTCGACCACTGTCCAACCCTTTCGTGATTCCCGTCAGCCTCTTAGCAGAGGAGATATGACAGCTTCAAATCGGGGAACATCTCGTTGCGAGGCTACATCAGTCGTTGACCGTTGTGATCTGCCACACAGCACGACGCCGGCGATGCGAGGGCAGCGCCGGCGTTGCGATGAATTCAATCAGACTTAGTATTCGCTTTCGAGCCCGCCGATGTGCTTCTGCGTGTAGAGTTCGAGGCCGATGCGCTCGATGACGTCCATCTGGGTTTCCAGGAAATCGATGTGGTGTTCCTCATCCTTCATCAGGCTCTCGAACAGGTCGCGGGAGACGTAATCGCCGACGCTGTGACAGTAAGTCGCCGCTTCCTGATACAGCGTGCGTGCGCCGATTTCGGCGGCGAGGTCGCATTCGAGGATTTCCTTGACGTTCTGACCGATCCGCAACGGATCCAGCACCTGCATGTTCGGGAAGCCGTCGAGAAACAGGATGCGATCGGTGAATTTATCGGCGTGGACCATCTCCTCGATGGATTCCTTGCGCCACTGTTTGGCCATCTCGAGCAGACCCCAGTGGTTGAGCAGGCGGAAATGCAGCCAATACTGACTGATTGCCGTCAGTTCGCTCCGCAGGCCCTTGTTGAGATAATCGACGACCTTTGGGTCACCCTTCATGATAAGTCTCCGTTTACAGAGCCAACGCGGCAATCCAATTTAGAATGTTTCTAAATCAGAAAACGGATGACGACAAGGGTCTTGACGCCGCAGCCGCTATTCGGTGCGACGGCTTCGGTCGACGAGAAGTCAGCAGGATTAAGCGGCGGCGGCGGTTTCGACCGAAGTTGTCTCGGCGCCGGGCTCGGAACCGGTCGGGGCGGAATGCGGGCAATCGGCGCAACACGACCTCGCGCAGGCGCCAAGCGCTTCATCCATGATCTTGCGGATCGTCAACGCGCAGCGCCCGCACTGAGCGCTGCAACCGAGGCAGCCATAGACCTGACCGGGTGTGCGCGGCGGACGCTGCGCATTGCTGCACGCCTTGCGGACATCGTGATCGGTAAAGACGTTACAGGAACAAACAATCATGGACGAATTTGCACGCTCGAGAGCTGAAACTGGTCCTATCGATACTGGGCTCACTACCTCGAGGCAAAAGGAAAAGACGCTGTTTCAAGCGATTCCAAACTGCCCGAAATCGTCGTCACCACAATGCGGCCCGGTTCCGTTCATTGCGCGTTCAAGCACGATGTGAAACCTTATGTCGCAGGCAGCGCAAGCTGTTTGAAATTTCTCTGCAACGAGGTGAAGCCATGAAGACAACCATGATGGCCCTTGCCGCCGCCGCCACTCTGGCCGTGACGTCGCTTGCGGCACCCGCGCCCGCCCACGCTCAGCGCGGCCTCGGTGTCGGTATCGCCGCCGGTCTGCTCGGGGGCGCCATCGTCGGCGGCGCGATCGCCAATGGGGGCGGCTATGGATACGGTCCTGGTTATGGTTACGGCTATAGCGGACCAGCCTATGTCGCCGGCCCCGGTTACTACGGCGATTGCTACGTTCAGCGTCAGCGCTTCTGGGACGGTTATGGCTGGCGCATTCGGCGGGTGCGCGTCTGCGACTGAACCTGGCGCTGGTCGAAACGACGTATGTCCGGGTGCGTCATCTGTATCCGGACATATTATTCGACCCAGCCAGCTGACTTCACGAAAAACGGCCTGAAAAAACCGTTTTTTGCGACGACTGACGACATAAGTTTACTTCGCGTTGACGATTGTCGGTTGTCGTGCGGGAAGTTCGGCTTCGGTGACGAAGCGTCAATTACTTGGCAACTGGCGCCTGCATTGGCGCTTTGAGGGGAGACCTTGAGATGAAGAAGACAATTTCGCTGATACTGGCCGCCGCAACGGTCGCCGGTTCGCTCGCAACCGCGATGCCCGCCGCGAAGGCCGAAGGCGGCCGTATTGCAGCCGGCGTCGCCGGTGGTCTGATCGGTGGCGCGCTGCTCGGTGGGGCGATCGCCGCCAGCCGTCCGGCGCCGGCCTATGGCTACGGCTATGCGCCCGCTCCGGTATATGTCGAAGAGCCGATCTGCCGTCTCGTGCGCCAGCGTTACATCGACGGTTATGGCTACGAGCGCGTTCGCCGCGTCGAGGTCTGCAACTAACCGCGTCACGCGGAAACGCCAAGTTCCGAAGCCCGGCCGCTCAGCGGCCGGGCTTTTGCTTGATGGGCATTCGCGTCATGCATCCGGAGCGATGCTGCGGCGCGCGTTGACACGCGACCTCATCGGCTTACATTGAGATCGTTCCGAGGGGGGCTCCGATGAGGAGCTGAGATACCGCACACTCGCCGATGGAAGGCGAGACCGCGGTGACCCTTTGAACCTGATCCGGGTCATGCCGGCGAAGGGACAGGGATGCAGTTCGAGACACGATCTCCGCGAGGAGAAACTCCGATATCCATCATCGGCGCAGGCATTTGCGGCGTGTGGCAGGCGCTTGCCTTCGCGCGCGCGGGCTATCGCGTGACGCTTCACGAGCGCGACGATGGCGACCTGACGACAGGGACGTCGCACTGGGCCGGCGGCATGCTCGCGCCTTATTGCGAAGCGGAGGCCTCCGAACCTCTGATTACGCGGCTCGGCCTGCGTTCGCTCGCTTTGTGGCGCGAGGCGTTGCCCGAGACTCCCTTCAAAGGCTCGCTCGTCGTCGCTCATTCGCGTGATCGCAATGATTACGAACGCTTCGCGCGGATGACATCGGGCCATCAGCGTCTCGATGCTCAGGCCCTTGCCAAGCTGGAGCCCTCGCTCGACAGCCGATTCCGCGACGGTCTGTTTTTCGCCGATGAAGGCCATGTCGAACCACGTCGCGTGCTGCCGCAACTGCATGACAAGCTCGTGCGTGCTGGTGGCGACATCCGTTTTCGCTCCAGCGTGACACCTGATGAGTGCGCGAGAGAATCTGGAAGCATCGTCATCGACTGCCGAGGCCTGTTCGCGCGCGATGCGCTGCCGCAACTGCGCGGTGTCAAAGGCGAGATGGTGATCGTCGAAACATCGGAAGTATCGCTGTCGCGGCCGGTTCGGCTGATCCACCCGCGCTGGCCCCTTTACATCATTCCGCGCGATGACAACCAGTTCATGATCGGCGCGACCACGGTCGAGCGCGAGGATTCCGGCGTCAGCGTCCGCTCGGCGCTCGAACTATTGAGTGCCGCTTATGCGGTTCATCCGGCTTTCGCCGAGGCGCGCATCGTCGAGATCGGCTCGGGGCTGCGGCCGGCCTTTCCCGATAACCTGCCGCGCATTTCCATCGACAAACAACGGCTGTCGGTCAACGGGTTATACCGGCACGGCTTTCTGCTCGCCCCGGCGCTCGCCGAACTGACGCTCGGCTATGTCGCGCGCGGCGAGATCGACAATGAGGTGATGCAATGCGCGTGATCGTCAACGGCGAACATTGCGAGGTGCAAGCCGCGACCGTCGCCGCGTTGCTCGGCGAACTCGATTACGAGGGCAACCATTTTGCCGTCGCGGTCAATTTCGATGTGATTCCGAAATCGCACTGGGGCGAGGCGACGCTGAAAAGCGGCGACGAGATTGAAATCATCACGCCACGGCAAGGCGGGTAACGGCATGACAACGTCCAATTGGCGTCATCGTCATCCTGAGGTGTGCCTCCGCTCTTGCGGTAAAGCGCGCAGGACGACCGCGGAGCGTGTTGGAGCGCCACGCCCATGTTGACGTTTTACGGGAAACAATTCACCTCGCGGCTCTTGATCGGCTCGGCGCTGTATCCGTCGCCGAAGATCATGCAGGACGCGATCCGCGCCGCTGGCAGCGAGATCGTCACCGTTTCGTTGCGACGCGAGACCGCCGGCGCCAAGGTCGGCAATTCGTTCTGGTCGCTGATCTCGGAATTGAACGTCACCGTGTTGCCGAACACCGCCGGCTGTCGCTCGGTGCGCGAGGCCGTGACCACCGCGCGGCTCGCGCGCGAACTGTTCAACACCAACTGGATCAAGCTCGAAGTCATTGCCGACACCGACACGTTGCAGCCGGACGTGATCGGCCTCGTCGAAGCGGCCGCGGTCCTGATCAAGGACGGTTTCGAAGTCTTTCCGTACTGCACCGAAGATCTCGGAGTCGCGATGCGGCTGGTCGAGGCCGGCTGCCAGGTGGTGATGCCATGGGCCTCGCCGATCGGCAGCGCGAAGGGTATCGTCAGCCGCGACGCGCTGGCGCTGTTACGCGATCGCCTGCCGGACATCACACTCGTCGTCGATGCCGGGTTGGGGGCGCCGTCGCATGCCGCGCAGGCGCTCGAACTCGGCTACGACGCCGTGTTGCTCAACACCGCGATCGCCAAGGCCGCTGATCCCGTCGGCATGGCTAACGCCTTCCGTCTCGGCGTCGAGGCCGGCCGCACCGCTTATCAATCGGGCCTGATGCAGGCCCGCGATTTCGCTTCGCCCTCAACTCCAGTCATCGGGACACCGTTCTGGCATGCCGCTCCCTGATCGTTTTTATCCTGTGATCGACTCGCTCGACTGGCTGAAACGGCTGGTCGGCCTTGGCGTCGGCACCGTGCAACTGCGTGCCAAAGACCTCGACGACGGCGCGGCGTTGCAGATCATCACCGATGCCCTGGCTATTGTGAAGGACACGCCGACCCGCCTGATCGTCAACGATTACTGGCGCGCCGCGATCGTCGCCGGCGCGCAGCATCTGCATCTCGGCCAGGAAGACCTGGCCGAAGCTGATGTCACTGCCATCCGCGAGGCGGGATTGACCTTGGGGTTGTCGACGCATGACGACGAGGAGCTGGAGCGCGCCTTGCGGGTGCAACCCGACTACATCGCGCTCGGACCGATCTTTCCGACAACGTTGAAATCGATGCGCTTCGCGCCGCAGGGCATTCCAAAGATCACCGACTGGAAGAAGCGCATCGGCGACATTCCGCTGGTGGCGATCGGCGGCATCACCTTCGAGCAGGCCGAATCGATCTATGCGGCCGGCGCGGATTCCATCGCCGTGGTTAGTGATGTGACGCAGAACGCCGATCCCGACGCGCGGGTGAGGCAGTGGCTCGATGCGAC
>JAQGJY010000350.1 GCA_028290325.1 Tardiphaga sp. | reverse complement strand
AAGACCACCCGACTGCGCGTGCCGCCGGAAATGGTGCTGCCGCTGTTCGTCGGCGTGGTGTTCTTCATCGCGTTGCTGATCGGCTATCCCTGGCATATCCTGTCGCTCGGCTCGGTGGCCTATCTCGCCAGCCTACCGTTCGGCTGGCGCTCTTATCGCGGCCACGAACGCCGACTGGCGGAGACCTCCGCGCCGCCATCCGGCCCGTCCGCGCCGACGCCGGCCGATTCCTATCCGCCGGCGACGCCGCCGGCCGCCGACATGGACGATCCCCGGCCGCCGCGCCTGAATTGATCGCCCGGGCGCTCGCCGTTTGGCGCGCCGGTCAATTCGCGATATCTGTTGTCGCCGCGCCGTGCCTCGCAGAGGGCGATCCATAACAGCGCATCGGGAGAGACAGTCGTGACCGACTCCAAACTAATGCCGCTGCCGCAATCCGTGCTCGATGCGCTGGCGCGTTACGATACGCCGACCATCTGCAACGCGCTGGAGATCGTCGCGCCGCAGCGCCGCGCCATCGGCTTCACCACGCGGCCGCTGGTCTGTCCGTTTCCGCAACTGCCGCCGATCGTCGGCTATGCCCGCACCGCGACGATCCGCGCGACCGCCGCCTCGAGCCTGACGCCGGCCGAGCAGAGCGCCAAACGGCTGGCTTATTACGATTACGTCGGCACCGGGCAGGGGCCGCGCATCAGCGTCATTCAGGATATCGATGGTCCGGATGCCGGATACGGCGCGTTCTGGGGCGAGGTCAACAGCGCCGTCCATAAGGCGCTCGGCTGCCTCGGCGTCATCACCGATGGTTCGATCCGCGACATCCCGCAATGGGCCGAGGGGTTTCAGGCGCTCGCCGGCAGCATCGGGCCGTCGCATGCGCATGTCCACGTCGCGGGCTTCGGCGACGACGTCCGCGTCGCCGGGATGACGGTGCGGTCCGGCGATCTGATTCACGCCGACAGCCATGGCGCGGTGGTGATTCCGCTCGATGTCGCGGCGAAAGTGCCCGACGCGGCCGAATTGTGCGCGCGGCGTGAGACGCCGATCCTCGATATCGCGCGCGACCCGGCCTTCACGCTGGAGAAGCTGCGCGCGGCGTTGAAACGGTCCTCCGAAATTCACTGAAATCCCCGCGCGCTAACTCGCGGAGGCGACCGCATCTCAATGTCACATTTATGATTACTATTCCGGTAACGGCTCCTTAATCGCGCTGCGTCTAGGGTGGCGCTGCGCGGGTCGTCAGGGCCAGCGTCATCGCTCCGGCGATGTTGTCTCGGCCGTGTCGCGTCGGAGTTGTCATGGATATCGCCACCAGCGTTGGTTTCATCGCCGGCATCATCGTGCTGAGCACGCTGGTCCTGATGGGCGGCGATTTCCGGATGTTCTACGACATCCACGCGGTCATCATCATTTTCGGCGGCTCGTTCGCCGCGACCCTGATCCGTTTTCCGCTGTCCGCGATCGCGCATGGTCTGCCGCTCGGCGCCAAATTCGCGTTCACGCTCAGCGCGTTCTCCGCCCATGACCTGGTCAACGAACTCGCGCGCATCGCCGAGATCGCCCGCAAGCAGGGCCCGGTCGGTCTCGAAAAAGTCGAGGCCGGCGATCCGTTTCTCGCCAAAGGCATCCGCTACATCGCGGACGGCTACGATCTCGAATTCATCCGCGCCAATATGGAAACCGATCGCGACAACTTCCTGATGCACCTGACGGAAGGCTCCAAGATCTATCGCGCGATCGGCGATTGCGCCCCCGCCTTCGGCATGATCGGGACGCTGCTGGGCATGGTGCAGATGTTCTCCAACATGTCGGACCCGTCGAAGCTCGGCCCGTTCATGGCGGTGGCTCTGCTCGCGACCTTGTACGGCGCCATCGTCGGCAATCTGATCTGCCTGCCGATCGCCGACAAGCTTCACCTCAAGGTGCTCGACGAGGAAACCAGCCGCACGCTGATCATCGACGGCATCCTGATGATCCGCGAATCCAAGAGCCCGGCTTTGGTCCGTGAGATGCTGCTGGCCTATCTGCCCGAGAAGCATCGTCACGACATGGAAGAAATGGCGACGGCGTAAGCCCGATCACGGACAGAGCGCGGGCATTTCGGCATGGCGAAGAAGAAAAAAGCGGAAGAACACGGCGGCCACGGCTGGTTCGTGACCTTCGCCGATCTGATGGCGCTGTTGCTGAGTTATTTCGTGATGCTGGTGGCGTTTTCCAATCAGGATCAGGACAAGCTGAAGATCGTCGCCGGCTCGATGCGCGACGCCTTCGGCGTGCAATCCGAGGCGCGCTATTCCGGCATCATCGAGTCCGATGGTCTGCCGACGCGGCCGAAGCTGAAGCACACCGCGCATATCCCGCCGGAGGAAGCGTCCAACACGCCGACGCCCGACCAGCAGGAACGCAGCCGCAATGCCGGCGTGAAGACCAAGGTCGATCGCGAGTTCGCGCTCGCGTCCGCGTCGCTCCGCCAGGCGTTGCAGGACATGCCGGAGCTGACCGAGATCTCCAAGAACGTGATTTTCGAGGAGACCAGCAAGGGCCTCAACCTCGAAATCGTCGATCAGGACGGCCGCTCGATGTTCGCCGATGGCTCCAAGGTGCCGTATGAGCGCACCAAATTGCTGCTGCAGAAACTGGCGCCGGCCCTGCGGTCGACGCCGTTGCGGCTGGCCATTACCGGGCATACGTCGGCGGGCTTCGTGCCGTCGCGCAGCAACTATGACGGTTTTGATTTGTCGTCCGACCGCGCCAATGCGGTTCGGCAAATCCTCGAACGCGAGGGGCTGCCGCCCGCCAACGTCTATTCGGTCGGCGGCAAGGCCGACACCCAGCCGCTGTTTCCCGACGATCCGACGCTTGCCGCCAATCGCCGCGTCACGATCACGCTGATGCGCGAAGAGCCGCCGCTGCCGCCGAACCTCAAGCCGTGACCTGACGCCGCCCCGGCGGTGGACGTCCGCTCTGACCTGTTGACGCGCCATCTCGGACGCGCCAAACGGTTCCGGATCAAATCACCGGGTTGAGCGTTCAAGTTCCCAATGGCAATCAGCGACACCAGCGTCGACGCTCATTCTGACGGGCTAGCCGAAGCGCCCCGGCAAGGCTTCTGGGGGCTGACGCTCGGCAGTATCGGCGTGGTGTTCGGCGATATCGGCACCTCGCCGCTTTATGCGTTCCGCGAGGCCGTGCACGGCGCCGCGCATGGCGGACAGGTGACGCCGGCGATCGTGCTCGGCGTGCTGTCGCTGATCGTGTGGGCGCTGTTCATCGTCGTCACCGCGAAATACGTGCTGCTGCTGCTGCGGGCCGACAACAACGGCGAAGGCGGTTCGCTGTCGCTGATGGCGCTCGGCCAGCGCGCGCTCGGCAAGCGCAGCCTGTTCCTGCTCGTGCTCGGCGTCATCGGTGCATCGATGTTCATCGCGGACTCGATGATTACGCCCGCGATCTCCGTGCTGTCGGCGGTGGAGGGTTTGAAATACGCGGCCCCGGCGCTGGAGCGCTACGTCGTTCCGATCACGATCGTCGTTCTGGTCCTGCTGTTTTCGGTGCAGCGCGTCGGCACCGCCAAGGTCGCGGCGTTTTTCGGACCGATCATGGCGCTGTGGTTCGCGACGCTGACGGTGCTCGGCCTGATGCATATCAGCGACGCGCCGTCGGTGCTGTGGGCGATCAATCCCTGGTACGCCGTGCAGTTCATGCTGAACCACGGCACGATCGGCCTGGTCACGCTGGGCGCGGTGTTTCTCGTCGTCACCGGCGGCGAGGCATTGTACGCCGACCTCGGCCATTTCGGCCGCAAGCCGATCCAGTTCGGCTGGATCTTCTTCGTGCTGCCGGCCTTGCTCATCAATTATTTCGGTCAGGGCGCGCTGGTATTGTCCGATCCGGCCGCGATCGAAAACACGTTCTATCGCATGGCGCCCGAGTCCATGCTGGTGCCGCTGATCCTGCTGGCGACGGCGGCGACCGTGATCGCGAGTCAGGCCGTCATCACCGGCGCGTTTTCGCTGACGCGACAGGCCGTGCAGCTCGGCCTGCTGCCGCGCTTCGAGGTCCGCTACACCTCGGAGACGCATGCCGGGCAGATCTATCTGCCGCGCGTCAACACGCTGCTGCTGATCGGCGTGCTGTTGCTGGTGCTTCTGTTCCGCACGTCGAGCGGGCTGGCGTCGGCCTATGGCATCGCGGTGTCGACCACGATGGTGACGGACGGCATCGTCGGCTTCGTCGTGATCTGGAAGCTCTGGAACTGGCGCGCCGCGACCGCGGCCGCCGTGATCGTGCCGCTGGTGCTGGTCGATCTCAGCTTCTTCAGCGCCAATCTGCTGAAATTGTTCGACGGCGCGTGGGTGCCGCTGCTGTTCGGTCTTGGCATGGTGATCGTCATCTGGACATGGCGGCGCGGCGCCGCGATCCTGGTCGCCAAGACCCGGCGCACCGAAGTGCCGCTGCGCGATCTGATCAAAAGCCTGGAGAAGCGCCCGCCGCATTTCGTCAAGGGGACGGCGATCTTCCTCACCAGCGATCCGAATTTCGTGCCGACGGCGCTGCTGCATAATCTCAAGCACAACAAGGTGCTGCACGATCATAACGTCATCGTCACGATCGAGACCGCGCAGACCCCGCGCGTCGAACTCAGCGACCGCGTCAAGATGGAAAATATCAGCGAGAAATTCGCGACGGTGCGGCTGCGTTTCGGTTTCATGGAATCGCCGAACGTGCCGCGCGCGCTGGCCGTCGCGCGAAAACTCGGCTGGCAATTCGACATCATGGCGACGTCGTTCTTCGTGTCGCGGCGCTCGCTGAAGCCCTCGGCGCAATCCGGCATGCCGATGTGGCAGGATCATCTCTTCATCGCGCTCAGCCGCTCGGCCAACGACGCCACCGATTATTTTCAGATTCCGACCGGCCGCGTCGTCGAGGTCGGCACGCAGGTTACGATCTAGGTTTCCGTCATTGCGCCGCGCGCTCGGCTCCCGCCAAACGCGAACCCGGAACGAGGCGCGTGTCTTATTGTCAATCCGTGCGCTGCAAACTTTCCCACTCACGGCCGCGCCGAAATAGCGCTAGGGTTTGCCGGACCGGCAGACGCGGCCGGACCCGCGACGCATCCCGAGGCCACCCCAGATGACGACCGACATAAATGCTCCCGCCGCAGCGCCGGCGGCCGAAACCCATGGCGCCCATTCGACCGAAGGCCTGCGGGCGTTGATGATGGGAAGTATCGGCGTGGTCTATGGCGACATCGGCACCAGCCCGCTATATGCCTTTCGCGAAGCGATCGCCGCGGCCGGCGGCACCAAGGATGGCATCCCGCCCGGCGTCGTCATCGGCGTGCTGTCGCTGATCCTGTGGGCGCTGCTGATCGTCGTGACCCTGAAATACGTCGTCATCCTGCTGCGCGCGGACAATCACGGCGAAGGTGGCACGCTGGCGCTGATGGCGCTGGCGCAGCGCGCGGTGACGCGGGGCGGCGGCATCGTCGTGCTGCTCGGCATCATCAGCGGCGCGTTGTTCTATGGCGACGCGGTCATCACGCCGGCTTTATCGGTGCTGTCGGCCATCGAAGGCGTCAAGCTGGTGACGTCGGCCTTCGATCCCTATGTCGTTCCGCTGACGCTCGTCATTCTATTCCTGCTGTTCGCCGTGCAGTCGCGCGGCACCGCCCGCGTCGCCGCCTTCTTCGGCCCGATCATGTGCATCTGGTTCGCGGTGATCGCGATCGCCGCCGTTCCGCAGATCATACAGCACCCGGATGTGCTGTCGGCGCTGAACCCGGTCCATGCCGTGTCCTTCATGATCCATCACGGCATGATCGGCTTCGTCACGTTGGGCGCGGTATTCCTCGCCGTCACCGGCGCGGAGGCGCTGTATGCCGACCTCGGGCATTTCGGCAAACGGCCGATCCGGGTCGCGTGGCTGACCATCGTGCTGCCGTCGCTGGCGCTAAATTATCTCGGGCAGGGCGCGCTGTTGATCGGCGATCCGTCCGGCATCGAAAATCCGTTCTTTCTGATGTTTCCGGACTGGGCGCTGATCCCGATGGTCGCGCTGGCCACCGCCGCGACGGTGATCGCCAGCCAAGCCGTCATCACCGGCGCTTATTCGCTGACGCGGCAGGCGATCCAGCTCGGTTTGATGCCGCGCTTCGAGATCCGCCACACCTCCGAGTCCCATTCCGGACAGATCTACATTCCGCGCGTCAACATGCTGCTGCTCATCAGCGTTGTACTCTTGGTGCTGCTGTTCAAATCGTCCAGCGCGTTGGCCTCGGCCTATGGCATCTCGGTGACGGGAACGATGGTGGTGACGGCGATGATGGGCTTCGTCGTGATCTGGAAGGTGTGGAAGTGGTCGCCGCTGGCGGCGGGCGCGCTGATCGCGCCGTTTCTGTTTCTCGACCTGACGTTCCTCGCCGCCAACCTGCTGAAAGTATTCGAGGGCGGCTGGGTGCCGCTGGCGCTCGGCGCCATCGTGATGCTGCTGATGTATACCTGGCGGCGCGGCAGCCGGTTGCTCTTCGAGAAATCGCGCAAGCTCGAATTTCCGCTGCTCGATCTGGTCGCGATGCTGGAGAAGCGGCCGCCGCAGCGCGTGCCCGGCACGGCGGTGTTTCTCACCAGCGATCCGGCCAGCGCGCCGACGGCGTTGATGCACAGTCTCAAGCACTACAAGGTGCTGCACGAGAAGAACGTCATCCTGACCATCGAGATCGCCCAGACGCCGCGCGTCGAACTCTCCGAGCGGGTGCGGCTCGAAGAGATCAGCGCGACGTTCTCGCGGGTGACGCTGCGTTTCGGGTTCATGGAGTCGCCGAACGTGCCGAAGTCGCTGGCCATCGCGCGAAAGCTCGGCTGGCAGTTCGACATCATGTCAACGTCGTTCTTCCTGTCGCGGCGGGCGCTGAAACCGGCGGCGCATTCCGGCATGCCGCGCTGGCAGGACCTGCTGTTCATCTCACTGAGCCGGACCGCGAATGATGCGACGGATTACTTCTCGATTCCGACCGGACGGGTGGTCGAGGTCGGAACCCAGGTGACGATTTGATACGCGTCATGCCCAGCCGCTGCTGACCGCGGCCCCGTGGCTCACCGCGGGGGTGCGCCGCCGTTTGAACCTCGGCCGCGGCGACGATGGAGGCGCTTGATTTTCGGCGCGGCAGAGGCGAGTTTGCCAGCGCATCAGGGGCCGCCTTTCGGCCAGGAGGATTTCAGTGAGCGACAATCACAGCGTGACGGATTTGACACCGCAAGAGGTCGCGCAGGGCATCGCGGATGGCCAATATCTGCTGATCGATGTGCGCGAACCGAACGAAGTCGCTGTCGAGGCCTATCCGGACGCGACGGTCATTCCGCTGTCGGGTTTCGATCCGCAGGACATTCCCGATCCCGCCGGCAAGGAGATCGTGTTCGCGTGCCGCTCCGGCAAACGCTCGGTGACGGCGTCGCTCGCGGCGCAGGCGGTGGGGCTGCCTTACGACAAGCATCTCGCCGGCGGTATCTTGGGCTGGAAAGCGGCCGGCTTGCCGACCAAGGGCTGACGTCGCGATGGCCGTGTCCATGAACAAGGTATTCGCCAACCTGCCGGTGACGGTGTTCGAGGCGATGTCGCAACTGGCGCGCGACAACGACGCGATCAATCTCGGGCAGGGCTTTCCCGACGATCCCGGCCCGGAGGATATTCGCCGCGCGGCGGCGGATGCCAGCATCAACGGTTACAATCAATATCCGTCGATGATGGGCATCCCGGAGCTGCGGACGGCGATCGCCACGCATTACAAGCACTGGCACGATCTCGACCTCGATCCGTTCGCCGAGGTGATGGTGACCTCCGGTGGGACCGAGGCGCTGACATCGGCGATCCTGGCCGTCGTCGAGCCCGGCGACGAAGTCATCGTCTTCCAGCCGGTGTATGACTCTTACCTGCCGATCATCCGGCAGGCCGGCGGCATTCCGCGCCTGGTGCGGCTCGAGCCACCGCATTGGCGGTTGACCGACGACGCGCTGCGCGAGGTGTTCAATCACAAGACCAAGGCGGTGCTGTTCAACAATCCGCTCAATCCCGCCGCCGTCGTCTATCCGCGCGAGGACCTCGAACTGCTGGCGACGTATTGTCAGGACTTCGACGTGGTCGCGATCTGCGACGAAGTGTGGGAGCACGTCACCTTCGACGGCCTGGCGCATATTCCGCTCATCACCATTCCCGGCATGCGCGACCGCACCATCAAGATCGGTTCGGCCGGCAAGATCTTTTCGCTGACCGGATGGAAGATCGGCTTCGTCTGCGCCGCGCCTGATTTGTTACGCGTCGTCGCCAAGGTGCATCAGTTTCTGACCTTCACCACGGCGCCGAATTTGCAGGCGGCGGTGGCTTACGGTCTCGGCAAATCCGACGACTTCTTCAGGCAGATGCGGGTCGATCTCGCGCGCAGCCGCGATCATCTGACGAAGGGGCTGGAGGCGATCGGTTTTCCGGTGCTGAAATCCCAGGGCACGTATTTTCTGACGGTCGATTTGTCGCCGCTCGGGCTCAACGAAACCGACGAGGCATTTTGTCGGCGGATCGTCACCGACTACAAGGTCGCGGCGATTCCGGTCTCGGCGTTCTACGAGCGGGACGCGGTGACATCCGTGGTGCGGTTTTGTTTCGCAAAGAAGGACGCGACGCTCGATGCCGCCTTGGAGCGGCTGTCCGACGCGGTGCACCGGCGGTAGGGATAACGATGTCGCGCCGATATTTGCTGTCCCGCCGATATTTGCTGTCGCTTTGTGTCGCGCTGGCCGGGGTCACGTCGGCCCGCGCGCAAGAGCGCGTCGTCAATTTCTACAACTGGTCGAACTACGTCGCGCCCGGCGTTCTCGAAGACTTCACCAAAGAGACCGGCATCAAGGTGGTCTATGACACTTTCGATGCCAACGAGACGCTGGAGACGCGGCTGCTGGTCGGCAAATCCGGCTACGATGTCGTGGTGCCGACCGGCTACTTCCTGCAACGCCAGATCGGCGCCAGCGTCTTCCAGAAACTCGACACCTCGAAATTGCCGAACCTGTCTCACGCCTGGCCTTTGGTGTCGCGGCAACTGGCGATCTACGACCCCGGCAACGCCTATGGCGCGAACTACATGTGGGGCACGACGGGGATCGGCTACAACGTCAAAGCGATCCAGAAAATCCTCGGACCGGACGCCGCGATCGACAGCTGGGATATCGTGTTCAAGCCGGAGAATCTCGCCAAGTTCAAGGATTGCGGCGTGCACATGCTGGACTCGCCAGACGATATTCTGCCGGCGGCGCTGAGTTATCTCGGCCTCGATCCGAATTCGTCAAAGCCGGCCGAGCTTGAAAAAGCCGCCGATCTGGTCGCGAAAATCCGGCCATCGGTCCGCAAGTTTCATTCGTCGGAATATCTCGGCGCACTGGCGAGCGGCGAAATCTGCTTCGTCGTCGGCTGGTCCGGCGACATCATGCAGGCCCGGGCGCGCGCGGCGGAAGCCAAATCAGGCGTCGAGATCGGCTACGCGATTCCGAAAGAGGGCGCGCAGATGTTCTTCGACAACCTGTCGATACCGGCCGACGCCAAGAACGTCGCGGAAGCGCACGAGCTCATCAATTATTTATGGCGACCCGAGATCGCGGCGAGGAACACGAATTTCCTGTCTTACGCCAACGGCAATCTCGCCAGCCAGACCCTGATCGATCCGAAGATTCTCGCCGACAAGATGATTTATCCGGACGAGGCGATGCTGAGGAAGTTGTTCGTGATCTCCGCGCGCGATCTGCCGACGCAGCGCGTCGTCAACCGGATCTGGATCCGCGTGAAGACGGGGCGTTAGTTTTTTCTTCCCGATCTCCTGCTCTTGCGGGAGGAGCGCGCTGCCGAAGGTGAGAGGCCGTGTGTTTCTTGAACGAAAGCTACCGCCATCTCCGATGCAGCCACAGCCACTGTTCGGGATATTCGCGGATCCATCCCTCGATGACGGATGTGATCGCCTGCATCGTGCCTTGCACGTCGATGGTACCGGACGCGTCCCGCGCCGGGGCAAGCTCCTCGGAAATTTCCGCACGAAAACGATTGTTCGGCAGCCGGATGATGCGCGCGCCGTGGATCGGACAATCGATCTGCCGCAGCATCCGCGCCAGCATCGGATTGGCGCGGGTCTTGCGACCGAAGAACGTCACGTCGACGCCGTTGGTGAAATACTGATCGACCAGCATGCCGACGTGATGGCCGGCTTGCAGTGCCTGCGCGATCTTGATCGGCGCGCTCGCGCCCGCCGGAATCAGCGTGCCCATGTTGACCGCGCGCAATTCCTTGATCGCGCGATCGACCGACGCGATGTTTGGTCTTCGATACAGCGCGCTGGATTCGAGGCCGTGCGCGGCGGCGGCCAGCGCCGGCAATTCCCAATTGCCGAGATGGCTGGCAAAAATCAACGCCGGCTTGCCGTCGTCACGCAGCTGCGCGAACAATTCATGCGATCGTTCGGAAATTTCGATCCGGCTGGTCTCGGGACGCGCCGGGTCGTAATTCCAGATGCGGTCGAGATGCGCGAACTCCGCCGCCGTGCGGCCGAGATTATCCCACACGCCGGACAGAATCCGCTCGATCTCGTCCGGCGATTTGTCGGGAAAGGCGGCGGTCAGATTGTCGCGACCGATTTTGTTCTCGCGCGTCAGCGGCGCGATCCGTCGCGCCATGCGGCCGAAGAAGTCGGCGGTCTTCACATCGTCGAAATAGCGGGTCGCGCGCAGCGCACCGACGGTGAAGCCGCCGATCACAGCTTCGCCGGCCGGTTTCAGCTTGGCCTTGGTGCGAAGCAGCAGGCGGCGCATCAGAAATGAACGATGATCTTGCCGAACACCTGCCGGCTTTCCATCCGCGCCAGCGCGGTCGCGACGTCATCGAGCGGCACTTCCGTGTCGATGACCGGCAGCATGCCGCCGGCCATCTTGTCGAGGCTTTCGGAGATGTTTGTCATCGTCGCGCCGAACGAGCCGAAGATGCGGTACTGCTGCTGAAACAACTGCATCAGGTTGAAGGTCACGCTCGGCCCCGACGTCGAGCCGCAGGTGACAAGGCGGCCCCCGCGTTTCATCACCAACAGCGAGCCGTTGAAGGTGTCGGCGCCGACATGCTCGAACACGACGTCGACGCCCTTTTTCTTCGTCAGCTTGCGGGTGATCGTCTCGAAGCGATCCTTGCGATAGTTGATGACGTGATCCGCGCCGAGCGCCTTGACGCCCTCGATCTTTGAATCGTCGCCGACCGTGGTGATGACGGTGCAGCCGATCGCCTTCGCCATCATGATCGCGGCGGTGCCGATGCCGGAGCCGCCGGCCTGCACCAGGATGGTTTCGCCGGGCTGCAATTTCGCGTTGTCGAACAGCATGTGCTGCACGGTCGAGAACGCGATCGGCGCGCAGGCGGCATCGCGAAACGACAGGTTGTCCGGCGCGGCGATCGTCAGCCGCTCGGGGAAGTTGATCAACTCCTGGCCAAAACCGTCGATGTGGAAACCATAAAGCCCGCCGACATTCTCGCAGAAATTGTCGCGGCCCTCGACGCAGGCTTGGCAATGACCGCAGGTCAGCGCTCCATACATCACGACTTTCTGGCCGGGCTTGAAGCGCGTCACGCCGTCGCCGACCGCCGCGATCTCGCCGGAGGCTTCGGCGCCGATCACGATCGGCAGCTTGCGTTTCACGAACGCCATGCCGCGATAGCCCCAGACGTCGATGTGATTGAGGCCGACGGCCTTGACCCGGATCTGGACCTCGCCAGGCGCCGGCGGCGGCGGCGGCGGGATATCGACGACGGTTAAATTACGTTCGGAAACGAGAGTGAGCGCACGCATGAGACAGCGTCTCCGGCCAGGAATGGGTTGGGGTCGCGTATCGCCGTTTCGCGCGGGGACGTCAACCGCCGCCGCGGTTGGTCAGACCGGCTCGCGCGTCAGGATCAGCGACGCGTTCTGGCCGCCAAAACCGAACGAGTTCGACATCACGGCGGTGACGCGGGCGTCGCGGGCGGTGTTCGGGACCACGTCGAACGGAATCGCGGGATCGGGAACCAGATAGTTGATGGTCGGCGGAATGCGCTGGTGCTCCAGCGTGAGCAGCGACACCACGGCCTCGACCGCGCCGGCGGCGGACAGCGTATGTCCGACCATCGACTTGTTGGACGACACCGGAATCTGTCGCGCGCGTTCGCCGAACACCGTGGAAATGCCGAGATATTCCATCTTGTCGTTTTCCGGCGTGCCGGTGCCATGCGCGTTGATGTAGTCGATCTGGTCCGAGACCATGCCGGCATCGGCCAGCGCGTTGCGAACGCAGCCGACGATCGGCTTGCCGTCCGGGCTCGATCGCGTGCGGTGAAACGAATCCGCGAGTTCGCCGCAGCCGGCGACGATGCCGAGAATGGTCGCGCCGCGCGCGGTCGCCGCCTCATAGCTTTCCAGCACCAGGGCGCCGGCGCCTTCCGCCATGACGAAGCCGTCGCGATTTTTCGAGAACGGCCGCGCGGCGGTCTCGGGCGCATCGTTCTGTGTCGAGAGCGCCGACAGCAGTGAAAAGCGGATCAGCGATTCCTGATTGACCGAGCCATCGGTCGCGACGCACAGCGCGGCGTCGGCCTCGCCGCGCCGGATCGCTTCGACGCCGAGCTGAATGGCGGTCGCGCCGGAGGCGCAGGCCGTCGAGAGTGAAATCGGCGAGCCCTTGGTGCCGAAGGTCTCGGCGAGATGATCGGCCACCGAGACGAACTGAAAGCGACGATGAAAGGCTTTGAACTGTCCGCCGCCGCTGGCGCGCAGCAAAGCGTCGTAGTCGATCGCGGTGTTGGCGCCGGTGGCGCGGGCGACGGCCTGACGCTGCGGCCACTCGATCTCGATCGGCGCGACCGCCAGAAACAGCGGGCCGGGGAAATCGCCTTTGCTGCCGAGTGATGATTGCGCGACGGCCTCTTCAGCCGCGAGGGTCGCCAGCTTGTCGCACAAATCGGCCGACGAGAACGGATCGACCAGCACGAAATCGACGGTGCCGGCCATCGTGGTCTTGAGGCCCTCGGTCGGAAACCGCGTGATCGTGCGGATGCCCGACTCGCCGGCGCACAGCTTTGCCCAGTTGTCGGTCTTGCCGGCGCCGAGCGAGGTGACGACGCCCATGCCCGTGACGACGACGATCGGCCGGCCGAATTTATCGCGTGTTGATGTCATGTTGTCCTCGCGGGCCGCGTGCGTTCAGGTCACGACGTCTGTCAGGTCATCACGGCTTCGACGAGTGCCATGCCTTCGCCGCGCCAGTGACCGGTCCCGATCACGACAATCTGTGTCGGCGCGTCGGTCTTTTCAATCTCGAAGCCGGATGAATCGTTGGCGGGGTAGATCGCGCCGCGCGACAAAGCGAGTGCGGCCAAACCGATGCCGAGCGGAAACTGGGTTTCCAGCGCGTGGCCGAACGATGT
Source organism: Tardiphaga sp. (assembly GCA_028290325.1). Classification (GTDB taxonomy): domain Bacteria; phylum Pseudomonadota; class Alphaproteobacteria; order Rhizobiales; family Xanthobacteraceae; genus Tardiphaga. Next base: position 6,580 of record JAQGJY010000350.1, on the reverse strand, counting down.
GCCGGTCGAGCGGACCGCGATGTCGCGATGCTCGGCCAGAAACGCTTTCTCTTCCGAGGTCGCGGGCTGTGCGCCGGTGGCGCCGGAAATGATCGCGGTCTGGCCGGGCCGCACGCCGAGCTTGCTCCACAGCGCCGTCAGGGTCTCGGTGATCTGGCCTGGCGACTTGCGGCGCGACTGGTCGGCGACGACGTTGCGCAGACGCGCATACGGCTTCGCGCCGCGCGCTTGCGCGTGCGCCTTCGATTCCAGCACGAGGAATGCACCGGCCGAGCCGAGCGCGAAACCATTCTCGGCGTCGCGCGCCCAGACCGGGGTGTGTTTGTTTTTCAGGTTGAAGTCGGCGAATTCATACAGCAGCAGCAGATCCTTGCGCTCGCCATTATGCGCCGCGCCGACCAAGGCGATGTCGCTCTGACCCGATGCGATCCGTGCCAAGGCGATGCGCGCGGCGTCGAAGCCGGCGGCTTCCTCGCCCATGAACGTGCGCGATGAGCCGGTGACGCCATGAACGATCGAGATGTTGCCGGCGAGCAGGTTCGACAATTGCGCGAGAAATAATGTCGGCCGCAGGTCGTTCATCAGCCGTTCGTTGAGGAAGCCGGGCGGCTCCGTGCCGTGCGCTTCGGCATTGAGAATGCCGGCATCGACCTTGAGATCGCGCTCGCCGCCGCCGGCGGCGACAATCATGTCGGTGCGCGACAGAATATCCGCGTTGCCCTTGATGCCGGCGGAGTCCAGCGCGAGCCCGGCCGCATAGGTGCCGATGCGCTGCCAGGCTTCCATCTGGCGCTGGTCGCCCTTCTTCGGAATCTGCGTATCGAACGAGACCGGCGCGAGCGGATGCACGACGTAGGGCGCGAAACCGGTTTCATCGACATTGACGCGGCCGGCGTTGAGCGCATCCCAATGCGCGTCAAGGCTGTCGCCGAGCGAGGTCGCAAGACCAATGCCGGTGACCCAGACCTCGATGGGCGCGGCGGGCGTCGTCGGAGAGTCGGCCATCAGAGCGGAGCCTGCTGATTGGATGCGTGCGACTGCATCGCATCGTAGGGAAAGCCGATGCGCTTCGCCATCGTGTCCATGTGGCCGCGCAAATCCGCGTTCGGAAACGGCACGTGGCGGAACGTCAGTTGCGCGTTGCAGGTCAGTTTGCCGGCGATGCGGATCGTGACGTCGGTGATCGCGAAGCCAGAGCCTTCATGCAGGATCTTGGCCTCGATGGTGAGCAGTTCGCCTGGCGTGACGAAATTTCGCATCTTGGCTTCCTTCACGGCGGCCAAGAACGGCATGCGCTCGAAATTCTGCAATGCGATAATGAGCCAGCCGGACGACTGCGCCATCGCCTCCACCAGCAATACGCCGGGCATCAACGGATAGCCCGGAAAGTGCCCCTCGAAAACCGTGCTCGCCCGCGGCACGTTCGCTTCGACCGTAATGGTGCCTTTGCCGACGTCGAGCGCGGCAATGCGATCCACCATATGGAAATATTCGAGGTTCATGGCGGCGCGTTACGCGCCTTTGGCCGCGACCAGCTCGTCGATACGGGCGCTGAGATTCTTCAGCACGAAATACTGTTCGGTGGTCGCCTTGCCGTCGTTGACTTCCTGGGTCCACTTCTCAAGCGGCAGCTTGATGCCGAACGCCTTGTCGATGGCGAAGGCAATATCCAGAAAATCCAGGCTGTCGATGCCGAGATCGTCGATCGCATGGCTCTCCGGCGTGATCGTGTCGCGGGGAATGTCGCAGGTTTCCGCAATAATCGTAGCGACCTGATCGAATGTGGAGGACATCGTTAAGCCTTTGATTCTTTGAAGTGAAATCGAACAGGGCAGGGGCGCTGGCCCGCGCGGCCCCGTCCGGGATGCAGAGTCGATTGCCCGTATAACGGAGCGGGAGCACGAGTTCAATGGTCGCGCGGTTGCGGTTCCGTGGGGGCAGGGGGCGTGGCTCGGGTCGAAAGGTGGGCGCAGTCGCGCCGTCCCATCAAAACGCAGTCCTGCGCCTTGCGCGATTCCGACAGGCTGACGGCCAGCCAGATGCCGCAGCCGACCAGGGCCGCCGTGAAAGCCAACGCGGCCACATTGGTCCACATCCGATCCTGAAAATCATCCGGCTCGTTGGGGCCGTCGATCGCCGCCTCGTCGTCGCGCAGCGTGGTGCTGTCACGCGGACGAAATTTCAGCACGCGATGCTCGGTCTCGGTGGCCGCTGGGCGGGTCGATTGCATGGCGCAAGTCTATCACGAAGGACGACGGCGGGACAGCCGTGCTATCGGTTGGCGGACGCATCTGCGGACGGAGACACTTGATGGCCAATACCCGGGAACCGATCTTGCAGCCGGTGCCGATCCTGTCGCTGCGGCCGACGCAGATGACGGTCGGCATGCGCGAGGTGAAAGAGAAGCGCAAACGCTTCCGCGAGAAGAAGGCGCAGGAGCAGGCCGAGACGATCGGCAAGCACATGATCCCGGTCGTGCTCGGGCCCGACAAGAGATTCTACATCGTCGATCATCACCATCTGGCGCGCGCGCTGCACGAGGAGGACGTCCGCGATGTCTTCGTCACCGTGATCGCGGACCTGACGATGGTCGGTCGCGACGCGTTCTGGGGCGTGCTCGACAACAAGCGCTGGGTCTATCCTTACGATTCGAAAGGTGAGCGTCGCGACTTCAAAGACATTCCGAAGACCGTCGCGCAATTGAAGGACGATCCGTTTCGCAGCCTGGCCGGCGAATTGCGCCGTGCCGGCGGTTACGCCAAGGACACGACGCCGTTCAGCGAATTTCTGTGGGCGGATTTCCTGCGCCGCAACCTGGCCCGCAAATCCGTCGAGGCCGATTTCACCAAGGCGCTGGAAAAGGCGCTCGCCCTGGCCAAAAGCCACGACGCGATTTACTTGCCGGGCTGGTGCGGCCCGGCGTCGGACGGCTGAGACTTGTCGCCCTCGTGGGCGAAATCGCGGCCACCCAATGCGCGGTGCAGCCGCTTTTCAACGCCGCCGCCGATCATCAAGATGACAAAAGTGATCGCCACCGCGACGGCGACGATGCGCCATTGCCCGGCACCACACATGATGCCGATGCAGGCCGTCAGCCAGGTCAGCGCGGCGCTGGTCAGGCCACGCACCCGTGCTTTGGACTCGCCATGAAGAATGACGCCCGCGCCGAGAAAGCCGATGCCGGTCAGCACGCCCTGCACGACCCGACTGCTGGCATCCGAAAAATGTGAGACTTCGCCACCGGGATCAGTGAGCGCCACGACCATCGACGTCGCCAGCGCGACCAGGCTCAGCGTTCGCAGCCCGATCGGCTTGCCGTGCAAGTCGCGATTGAGGCCGACCGCGCTGCCTGCCAGCGTCGCGACCCCAAGGCGCAGTGCGATCTCCGACCATTCGAGCATGACTTGGCCCTTACTTCGGCACGCGGCCCATCAGGTAGAATTCATCGTTCGGCTTCATGGAAGTGACATTCGCCATGCGGTTCGACAGCGCGAAGAACGCGGCGATCGCCGTGATGTCCCAGATGTCGTCATTGCTGAAGCCGTGCGACGCGACTTCGTCGAAATCGTCCTCGCCGACCGACGCCGCGTCGATGCTGACCTGCATCGCGAAATCCAGCATGGCTTTTTGACGCGGCGTGATGTCGGCCTTCCGGTAGTTGATCGCGATCTGGTCCGCGATCAACGGATTCTTCGCGCGAATGCGGAGGATGGCGCCATGCGCGATCACGCAATAATGGCATTGATTGGCGGCCGACGTCGCCACCACGATCATCTCGCGCTCGGCTTTGCTCAGGCCGCCGTCTTTGTCCATCAGCGCGTCGTGATAGGCGAAGAAGGCGCGGAATTCGTCCGGCCGCGATGCCAGCACGAGAAACACGTTCGGCACGAAGCCGGATTTTTCCTGCACCGCCAGAATCCGCGCGCGGATGTCGTCGGGCAGCGACGCGATCGCCGGAACGGGAAAGCGGTTGAATGGCTTCGGTTGAATCATGATGACAGGTCCGGCTCAAGCTGGTTGGGCCGCGACCATAGGCGATGCCGCCACGCCGCGCAAAGCCGGCGCGAGGCGCTATCGCAGCGGCTTCTTCAGCAGCGAGAAGCGATCCGGATCGAGCCCCAGCGAGGGCTGCAACATCGGCGCTTCCATCGCACGCTGGACCGGCCGTTCCGGGAAGCTCTCGCCGGCCGCGTTGTTATCGCGGTTCGACGTCGCGCCGCGCCAGCGCTCCAGCACCGCGCCGACGAAGTGGATGTCGTGGCCCGCGGAGACCGAGAGCGAGGTCGAGATCGTTGCTTCGCTGCGCGGCAATTGATGCGGCGGCACTTCCTTGAAGCGCAACCGCGTCGGCAGCGCCACGCCTTCACCGAACGCCAGGACCTCGCGCGTGCCCAGGGACGGCACGAATGACAACAGGTTCGCCGCGGCGTCTGACACCGCCGAGCGCAACAGCGCCTGATCGCGATCGTTGGCGAGCCGCATCGTGAACAATGTGCTGCATTGCGAGATGATGGTGGCGTCGAGTTCGGCCGGGCGCTGTGTCACCAGACCGAGATAGACGCCGTATTTGCGGCCTTCCTTGGCGATCCGCGAGATCGCCTTGCGGGTCGGCCCGAAACCGATGCTGCGATCCGCCGACGCATAGCGATGCGCTTCCTCGCAGACGAACAGAAGCGGCGAGACGCCGTCGCTCCACAGTCCGAAATCGAACGCCATGCGACACAGCACCGACACGACCGAGTCCACGACCTCGGCCGGGAAGCCGGCCAGTTGCATGATCGTCATCGGACGGCCGTTGGCCGGCAACCGGAACAGGTGGCTGATGACCTCGGACATCGTGTCGCCGCCGACATTGGCGTTGTCGAACATGAAGGCGTAGCGCGGATCGTTGCGGACCGTTTCGATGCGTGAGATCAGCTTGTGATAGATGATGCGTGACGAGCGGTTTTCCAGCTTGCCCATGCGCTCGTCGATCAGCGAAATCAGATCGACCAGACGATAGGGCACCGGTGTATCGGCGGTGTAGCCGATGCTCTTGGCATCCAGCCGCTTCAGCCCGATGCGGTCCGAATTCTGGTACTGCGTGTACATCGCCTTGGCCATCGGAATGACCTCGGCGAGCACTTCAAGCTCCTCGGGCACGCCGGGGCGGCCGCCGAACAGCACGTCGACGATTTCCTCGAAATTGAACAGCCAGAACGGCAGTTTCAGATTGCGCGGATTCAGTACCAGCGCGCGATCGCCGAAACAGCGGCCGTATTCGTTGTGGACGTCGAGCAGGAAGACCCGCAGGTTCGGGCGCGCTTTCAGGATTTCGTTGAGCAGCAGCGAGACCCCGCTCGATTTGCCGACGCCGGTGGAGCCGAGCACGGCGAAATGCTTGTTGAGCATTTCCTCGACGTCGACATAGGCCAGTACGGATTGATCCTGCTGCAACGTGCCGATGTGGATCTGGTCCGATCCGGTCGGCGTATAGATCAGCCGCAGCTCCTGATTGGTGATGAGACTGACGCCGTCGTGGATGGTCGGGTAGTTGGTCACGCCGCGACTGAACTTCTGGCGGACACCGTCGGTGAAAATCTCGCCCAGCAGATCGACCGCCGCGCTGGCGACGAAATTTTCGGACGCCGGCAGGTTTTCACACGACACCTCGGTGATCATCGCGACGATCACGGAGCTGGTGAGCCGAATGCTGACGAAGCGACCGACAGTGGCGCGCGCCTCAGCCGGCGACATTCGGCTTTCGGCCAGCAGGCCGATGCGCGCCTGAGAGCCCCGCACCATGATGATGCGTCCAAAAGTCGAAGTCGGTTGCGTCATGTCGATCGGTTCGCGCCTTGATGTCCCGGTCTATCGATCGACTATGACGAGCGAGGTTGCATAAATCCTTAACCTAGCCGGCCCGGGAAGGTACCGAATGGCCGCGTGGCCGGCATCCTCAGGTTGCCGACTGGGCCTCGGCGGGTCCGGATATGCGGGCGATCCGGGCCTGGTTTCGCCGATGAGTTGCGCCGGGCAGGCGACGCCGCTTAACGCCGCGTTAACCCTGACGGCGGTGTTATCAGCCGCCGAAGCCGTGTGGGCCGGACGCCTCGAGCAGCCGGATGCTGGCTCGCAAGGCCCTTGCGATGCCGGGGAGGGGCGGTTAAAAGCCGGCACTGTCAGGCCGATTCCGCCCGCCCGCGCGGGTGAATCGCCACCGGAACGTCGGCCGCGCCGTGGCGTCGCCGTCTCCTTGGGGAATGGTGTAACGGTAGCACAACAGACTCTGACTCTGTTTGTCTAGGTTCGAATCCTAGTTCCCCAGCCAGCCGCTAGCGCGCCGCTTTCGATCTCCTTCCAAGTAGCGTTCGATCAAGTCCCGCCATTCGATCAAGCCCGCCGCTCGATCAAGGCTCCCGCTCGAGTCATGCTTGATCGTGGCGTTGGCAAGCGCGGCCATGGCATGTCGAAGCTTGGCGCGGCGGCAGACGATTGACCTCGGCTAGTCCTCGCCTGAGGCAGATTTTTCCCAGCAGCATTCGATTCTGTTAATTTAGAACAGACTAAAGTATCGGCGGAGAACCACGACACGTTCAGC
>JAQGJY010000316.1 GCA_028290325.1 Tardiphaga sp. | reverse complement strand
ACCATCGCGCGCCGAAATCGGAATCACCGCCGTCGGCGTAACCCCGAGGCCAACCAGATGCGCTGAAATTTCGTCGGAGATTTCCTGAAAACGCGCGGCGGAGAAATCCACGCGGTCCATCTTGTTCACCACGACCGCGACCTGCTTCACGCCGAGCAGATGCAGCAGATAACCGTGACGCCGGGTCTGGTCGCGCACGCCTTCCAGGGCATCGATAATGAGGACGGCCGCGTCCGCTTGCGACGCGCCGGTGATCATGTTGCGAAGAAATTCAGCGTGACCCGGCGCGTCGATCAGCACGACATCGCGCGACCGCGTGCGGAAACGGATCTGCGTGGTATCGATGGTGATGCCTTGATCGCGCTCAGTCTGCAAAGCATCGAGCAGGAACGACCATTCGAACGGCATGCCGCGCCGCGCGCTGACGGCTTTCAGCATTTCGAGTTTGCCGTCGGGCAAGCTTCCGGTTTCGTGCAACAACCGTCCGACCAGTGTCGATTTGCCGTGATCGACGTGGCCGACGATGACGATGCGGACCTGCGGACGGGTGGTGCCGTTGGCGAAGGCGTCACTGGCGACGGGCTGGCGTGCAAGCATGTTCATGGCGTCGCTCATCTCAAAATTACAAATAACCGGCGACGCGAAGACGCTCGAAGGCATCCTCGGTTTCATGATCCAGCGCGCGGCCGGCGCGCTCCGGAATCTTGCTGCCGTCGAGTTCGATGAGAATCTCGTCGATCGTCGTCGCCGTCGAGGCAACCGGATTGGTGATGTCCTGGTCGCCGAGCGAGCGATAACGCTTGCCGTCCTTCGCCAGGTACAGCGGGATGATCGGGATGTTTTCGCGCTGCGTGTAGGCCCAGATGTCCGCCTCGGTCCAATGCAAAATTGGATGGATGCGCAGATGGGCGCCGGGTGGCGGCGATGCGTTGAACTGGTCCCAGAATTCCGGCGGCTGGTCGCGGACGTCCCATCCGCCCTCGGTGCCGCGTGGTGAGAACACGCGCTCTTTCGCGCGGGTGGCTTCCTCGTCGCGGCGGATGCCGGCGATCAGCCCGTCGAAACCATATTTCGCCAGCGCGAGCTTGAGCCCCTCGGTCTTGCGGGCCGCTGACCGCGCGGCGGGGGGCAGCGTGGGATCGATGGTTTCGATGCCGGGGCAGAAATCGATCTTAAGGTCGAGGCCCCACTCTTTCGCGTATCGCTCGCGGAAGGCGTACATTTCCGGAAATTTCTTCCCGGTATCGACGTGCAGGCATGGGAACGGCACTTTGCCGAAAAACGCCTTCCGCGCCAGCCAGATCATAACGTTGGAGTCTTTGCCGAGCGACCACAGCAGTGCGAGTTTTTTCAGCCGTGCAAAGCCCTCGCGAAAGATGTAGATGCTCTGCGCCTCGAGCGCATCGAGATGATCCATATCGGGCGCTTTGCCCGGCGCGGTCCTTGCTTGGACGTCGAGCGGGGCCTGACGACGAAACTCTGCTGTCTGGCTATGGTTATGGAGAAGGGTCATCTCTGATCTCAACGCGGCGGGAAAGAAAATTCTACGGCAAAAGTGGGATGTTAAAGAAGAAATTTCCCTTTGCTTGCCGTCCACGATACATATATAGAAAATAATTCCAGTCAACCCCGCGATTGGGGTTTGGAGCGATCGATGCGCTTTCTGCCGGTATTTCTGGATTTGCGTGCTGGACCGATCCTGCTGATCGGCGCGGGCGAACTCGTGCGCGCCAAATTGCGGTTGCTGCTGGCGGCCGGCGCGCGCCTTCGCTGGTACGCGACCGACGGCAATCGCGACACCGCCGGTCTGCCCGCGGACGGCGTGGCGCGGATCGAGCATGCCGAGGGCGATCCGCTCGAAGCCGATCTGTCCGGCATCATCGCGGTAATGTGCGCGGGCGCCGGCGATCTCGGCCACGCGATCTATGCGCGGGCGCGCGAGGCGGGACTGCCCGTCAATGTGATGGACGACCTCGAGCATTCGACCTTTATCTTTCCGGCGATCGTGGATCGTGGCGAACTCGTGGTCGCTATTGGCACCGGCGGTGCATCGCCCGTCGTCGCGCGCCGCGTTCGGGAAACCATCGAGAGGCTACTGCCCGCGCGGATCGGCGATCTCGCCGGCTTCATCGGCCGCTGGCGTAAACCGATATCGACCAAGCTCAGCGAAATGCCGATGCGTCGCCGGTTTTGGGAACGCGTCGTCGATGGACCGATCGGCGCGTTGGTGCTGGCGGGCCGTCACGGGGATGCCGAGGCCGCGATCGCGGCGATCGAGGATCATGCCGCCTTCGCGGGCGCTGACATTGCCGGCGCCTGCAACGGCCACGTCACCCTGGTCGGCGCCGGGCCGGGCGATCCGGACCTTTTGACGATCAAAGCCCTGCGCGCCTTGCAAGATGCCGACGTCGTGTTCTACGACGAGCTGGTAACGCCGGAGATTTTGGATCGCGTTCGCCGCGATGCATCGCGTATTCCGGTCGGTCGCCGCGTCGGCAAGCCCGGCATCGGACAGCACAAAATCCACACGCTGCTGATCGAGGCCGCGCAAGCCGGACAACGCGCCGTGCGCCTCAAGGGCGGTGATGGATTCATTTTCGGGCGCGGCGGCGAGGAGATCGAGGCCTTACGCGCGGCGGGAGTCACTTATTCCGTGGTGCCGGGCATCACGGCCGGGCTCGGCGCCGCGGCGCAGTTCGAGGTGCCGCTGACCTATCGCCAGGAAGCGCTCCGCATCACGTTTTTGACGGCGCACAAAGCCAGGGACGCCGGCGAGGTCGATTGGTCGGTGCTGGCCGATGCGAAAATGACCATCGTTGTCTATATGGGCATGACGGCCGCGCCGACCATCCGCACCGGATTGCTCGCAGCCGGACGCTTACCGCAAACGCCGGTCGGTGTCTTCGCGCGGGTGACGCGGCCGGACGCGCAGGCTGCGGTTGGCACGCTGGATGAGTTGCCGTCGCTGGTCGAGCGGATCGACGGTGGCCCCGCCATTCTGATCATCGGCGATGTCGTCGCTCACTCCGCGCCGTGGCGCGTCGCCGAATTAGCAAAAACTCTCACGAAACATCTGGTAGCCGCCGAATGACATCGCCTCTGGAACAAAAGATCAAGATCACCGGCCCGTCGATCATCACCGCGAACCGCACCTGGGATGGCATCGTGATCTACCGCACGGCGCATCGCGACTGGTCCAACAGTCTCGCGGATGCGGCGATCGTGCGCGATGCCGACGCGGCGCGCGCGCTGCTCGCCGATTCCGTTGCTGATGATGTCGGCGCGATCGGTGCTTACATCGCGCCCGTCTCGATCGGGGACGACGGCGCGATCAAGCCGGGAAATCTGCGCGAGAAAATCCGCCACGACGGCGTCACCATCGACCTGGCAATTTCGATCTAACAATTGCGCGGTATAAAGGCACTTCGTTATGTATGCTTATGACGAGATCGACCGCACGCTGATCAACGAGCGGGTTTCTGAATTTCGCGATCAGGTCAAGCGTCGCCTTTCAGGCGAGCTGACCGAAGACGAATTCAAGATGATCCGGCTGATGAACGGCGTCTATTTGCAGTTGCACGCCTACATGTTCCGCGTCGCGATTCCCTATGGCACGCTATCGTCGGACCAGATGCGACGGCTGGCCCATGTCGCGCGTAAATATGACCGGGGCTATGGCCACTTCACGACGCGGCAGAACATCCAATACAACTGGATCAAGCTCGCCGATCTGCCGGACGCTTTGTCCGATCTCGCCGAAGTCGGCATCCATGCAATGCAGACCTCGGGCAACTGCACACGCAACGTGACGTCCGATCAATGGGCCGGCGTTGCGCCGGGCGAAATCGAGGATCCGCGTATCTGGGCGGAGTTGATCCGGCAATACTCGACGCTGCATCCAGAATTTTCGTTCCTGCCGCGCAAGTTTAAATTCGCCATCACCGCCAGCGAACACGACCGCGCGGCCATCAAGGTGCATGATATCGGTTTGCGCCTGGTGAAGAACGAGCACGGCGAAACCGGCTTCGAGGTGCTGGTGGGCGGCGGTCTCGGCCGCACGCCGTTCATCGGCAAGCTGATCAAGCCGTTCG
>JAQGJY010000305.1 GCA_028290325.1 Tardiphaga sp. | reverse complement strand
GACCATGAAGTTCGGCGCATTGCCGATATAGGTGTTGGCGCCCATGAACACCGCGCCGGCCGAGATTGCCTGCAAGGTCGCGGCACCCGCGGCCATGAGGACTTTGGCATCACCGCCGGCGAGTTCGAAGAACACGAGGTAGGTGGGTGCGTTGTCGAGGAACGACGACAGAATTCCGGTGAGCCAGAAATAGGCCAGCGGATTTTGCGAACCATCCGGATTGCTGACGAGCCCGATCAGCGGCGCGAACACGCCGGCCTGACCGGCCTGCAACATCGCCATGACCGGCGCGATGCAGATGAAGATGCCGGCGAACAACACGGCGACCTCGCGGATCGGCCCCCATGAGAATCCGTTGGCGGCGCGGATGCTGGTTTTTGTCAGTCCCATCGACGCCAGCGTGACGAGCACAAAGACGCCGTCGCGCAACAGGTTTTGCAGTTCGAGCGCGGCGCCGGCGACGACCAATGTGATGCCGGGCTTCCAGCTTGCGCTGACCAGAATCGCCGCGATGATGACGCCGATCAGCGCGATGTTGATCGTGCCATGCAGTCGCAAAGATGTGTCCGGCGTCGGATCAACGGGATGCGCCTGCTTGTCCTCGCGGCGATGCAGCCAGATGTCGATCGCGGCAAAGATCGCCAGCACGAGGCCGCCGGTCACCAGCGTTTCGATCAGCAGATGTTTCGTGGTCCAAAAGAAATCGACGCCGCGCAGGAAGCCGAGAAACAACGGCGGATCGCCCAGTGGCGACAGCGATCCGCCGATGTTCGAGACCAGGAAGATGAAGAACACGACGACGTGGACGTTGGTCTTGCGGTCGTCATTGGCACGGATCAGCGGTCGGATCAGGATCATCGACGCGCCGGTGGTGCCGACGACGCTGGCGAGCCCAGCGCCGACGCCGAGCAGCACCGTGTTGGTGAACACGCTGTCGTGCAGATTACCTTCGACATAGATGCCGCCCGCGGTCGTGTATAGCGCCAGCAGCAGCAGGATGAACGGCAAGTATTCGAGCAGGATCGTATGCGACAGCGTCGCGGTCGCGACCGACGGCGCAAACGCGATGTAAAGCGGGATCGCGACCAGCGCGGCGAAGACGGCGGCGAATTTGCCGTAATGGTGCTCCCACAGATGATGAAACAGCACCGGCCCGGTGGCGATGCTGAGCAGGATGCCGGCGAAGGGCAACGCCCACAGCCAGCTCATTTTTGCGCCGTCGAGCGCTTCGGCGGCATAGGCGGGAGATGCGATGGAGAGAGCAGCGAGCGTGAGGGCCGCGAGACGGATCATTTACCGAGAAACTCGGCGGCTTTGTAGAGCGAGCGAAACGGCAGGTTCGCGGCCGCGAAATTCTCGGCGGCGCCTTCCTCGCGATCGAGCATCGTGAACACCAGCACGATCACGCCGCCGGCCTCACGCACGGCCTCGGCGGCCTTGATCGCGGAGCCGCCGGTCGTGGTGACATCCTCAACGATGACGACGCGCTTGCCGGCGAGCGTCTCGCCTTTCATCAGGCCGTCGATCGCCAGTCGCGTGCCGTGGTCCTTCGGCTTCTTGCGCACGAAGAACGCCGCGATCGGATGATTCTTCAGCCACGACAATTGCGCGATCGCGCCGGCCAGCGGCACCGCGCCCATTTCCAGCCCGCCGATATAATCCAGCTTCTCGTCGCGTAGCGCGTCGAAGGTGAGCTCGGCGAGCAGCGCCGCGCCTTCCGGGTCAAGCATCGTCGGCTTGAGGTTGAAATAGAAGTCGCTCTTGCGGCCCGAGGCCAAGGTGATCTCACCGCGTCCGAACGAGCGGGTGCGGATAATGTCGGCGAGGCGGGCGCGGGCGGCTGATTTTGACACGGCTACGATCTCTGTGGTGACAACCACCGCAATCTATGCGGTGGCGACGAGCGTGGCCAGTGTGGATCGGGCTGTGTCAACAGCGTGTCTCACCACCCCGCTGCAAGCGGTCGTGTTCAGCATCCCTGTCCGCTTGTGGGAGAAGGGGCGAGAACACGCCCAATCCCGATAACGTCAATGCTGCAAAACTAAACCGCCCGAAACCGCAACACGCCGTCGTCGCCGAGCGTCTGCGTCAAACGCTGCTGCGCCAGCATGTAATTGACATGAGCGATCAACTCACCCGCCGCGAAGCCGGTCTGGTGCGCGTCGAGGACGTGTTTCCAGAACACGACCGGCACGAGCTGCGCCGAGGTCATGGCCTCGTCGCGGCAGGCGTCGGCGATCATCTGGCAGCGTTCTTCATGGTGCTCGCTGAGCTGCGTGACGCGATCGTGCAACCCGTAGAACGGTACGCCGTGGCCGGGCAGCACCAGCACGTCATTCGGAATCGCGGCGGCGATTCCTGTCAGCGACGACAGATACGAGCCGAGTGAATTCTCGTCCGGCTCATGCGCCCAGACGCTGACATTCGGCGAGATTTTGCTTAGCACCTGATCGGCCGAGAGATAGAACTTATCGGCCGCGCAATACATCGTCACCTGATCCGGCGAATGGCCCGCGCCCGTGATGATGCGGAAGCTGCGCTTGCCGATCGTGATGTCCTGACCGTTCGACAGACGGCGATAGGCCGCCGGCAGCGGCGCGGTTTTCTTCAGATAATCCTGGCCGCGGCCGAGCAGCTGTTCGGTGATGGCCTCGTCCATGCCGTGACGGCGGAAGAAGTGCCGCGAATTGACGACGCGCTCCTCGGTGCGGCGATTGCGGTGATAGACGCCTTGCAGATATTCGACCTGGCTGATGTAGAACGGGCAGCCGAAGCGCTCGACGAACCAGCCGGCCTGGCCGATATGGTCCGGATGCGCGTGCGTGACGATCAGGCGGCTGACGGTCTTGCCCTTCAGCGGGCCGTCGAACAACGCGGTCCAGGTCGCGATGGTCTCGTCATTGCCGAAACCGGTATCGACCACGGCCCAGCCGTTGTCGTCCTCCAGCAGATAGATGTTCACATGGTTGAGGCGGAATGGCAGCTTGAGCCGCAGCCACAACACGCCGGGCAGAACCTCGACGACCTGATCCGGCCCCGGATGCGCGTCCCACGGATAGCGGAGCGTGTCGATCGGTTTGGCGGCCTCGGCGGCGGCAATTCGTTCGGCTTTAGTCTGCATGGCTGGATCGACCCTTTCCCTCCGCCATAGCGGGACATCGACCGCGACGCCAGCCGAAAACGTCACGGGACGGCCGCCATGCGTCGCGCGCGCGGCCCGCAAACGGAATCGATGATGGCGGCGGGGCATTTCGCACCCTTGGTCGATCAGAACGGATGCGTGCGCGATCGACTTCAAACTTCGCTATTCTGTAGGCGTCCCTGCCGCGCTGATGGTGGGTGGCCGGTATCAAGGTGTTGCGTTTCGTCGCCAGTCGGTCGGCAATTGTCGTTACGGCGCTCGGTGCGACGTCACGGTGATCGGTCGCGCCGTGCGAGCCATTTGGCAATCTCGCGGTGTGATGTTGCTGCGGTATCGTGAATAGCGGCAACGGGCGGGTGGGTCTTCGTCGCCTAATTCAAAAGCTTGCGGCCGGGGAAGGCATTCGTCATTCTGGACAGCGCAGCGCCATAGAGCGCGCCAACACGCCGCGCGATTAACGCGCGGCACGCCATCCGGAGGACGACCCCCATGAGACGTTTGGAATCGCGACGCCTGACATCCGTCGCGCTTGTGACCGCCGCGCTGTTCACAGCATCGGCCGGCAATGCATTGGCACAGAAGAAATACGATACCGGCGCGACCGATACCGAAATCAAGATCGGCAATGTCGAGGCCTATAGCGGCCCGGCCTCGGCCTACGGTGTGATCGGCAAAACGCAGGACGCCTACTTCAAGATGATCAATGATCAGGGCGGCGTGAACGGCCGCAAGATCAACTTCATCAGTTATGACGACGGCTATTCGCCGCCAAAGACGGTCGAGCAGACCCGCAAGCTGATCGAGAGCGACGAAGTGCTGCTGGTGTTCAACTCGCTCGGCACGCCGACACAAACGGGCGTTCAGAAATATCAGAATACCAAGAAGGTGCCCCAATTGTTCGTCGCGACGGGCGCCAGCAAATGGAATGACCCAAAGAATTTTCCGTGGACGATGGGCTTCCAGCCGAGCTATCGCGTCGAGGCGCGGATCTTCGCCAAATACATTTTGAAGAACAAGCCGGACGCCAAGGTCGCGATCTTCTACGCGAACGATGATTTCGGTAAAGACTACGTTGCCGGCATCAAGGATGTGTTCGGCGACAAGGCCAAGACGTTGCTCGTCGCCGAGGAAAGCTACGAGACATCGGAGCCGACGATCGACTCGCACATCCTGAAAGTGCGCGAGACCGGCGCGAATGTGTTCCTCAACATCGCGACGCCGAAATTCGCCGCGCAGGCGATCAAGAAGATGAATGAGATCGGCTGGAAGCCGATGCACTTGATGACCGACGTGTCGATCTCGATCGGCGCGGTGATGAAGCCGGCGGGCCTCGACGCCTCCGAGGGCGTGCTGTCGGCAGGCTATCTCAAGGACGCATCGGACAAGCAATGGGCGAACGACGAAGGCATGAAGAAGTTCATGACGTTTGTCGACAAGTACATGCCCGGCGCCAATATCTCCGACACCAACGTGGTCTATGGCTACACGGCCGCGCAGACCATGATCGAGGTGTTGAAGAAGTCCGGCGACACCCTGACGCGCGACAACATCATGAAACAGGCGGCAAGCCTCAACGCATTTGTCGCGGATACGCTGATCCCCGGCATCACCATCACGACCGGCCCGAATGATTTCGCGCCGATCGAGCAGTTGCAGATGATGCGCTTCAAGAACGGCCAGTGGGAAATGTTCGGCGAGATCATCAGCGGCGCTGATTATAACGGGTAGGTCTGACTGCGTTTCCCTGCGGAAACGGTCGCGCCAAACCCAGCGATCTCCCTCCTCTCCCGCTTGCGGGGGCGGGTTGGGGTGGGGCGCTGAGCGCGTGGAATGGGGTTCTATCGTTAGAAAGGCTCCTACCGACCGCCGTCGCTCGACAATCGACCTCCCCCGCAAGCGGGAGAGGTGGGCCGTGCCTGAGCTTCACCCGGTCCGCGAAGCAGTCTCCTAAAAGGCCGCCGCCAGTTCGCGCGCGCCGGGCAGAGCGCTGTTCGCATCCATCCGCGAATCCGTGATCGCCAGCAATTTGGCGACGGTGTTGTGGCGGATCGCCACCGGATTGCGCTCGTAGCCCGAACGCTGGAAGAAATTCGCGGTCGGCACCTGGTCGCGAATGCTCTGCGGCATCGACACCATGTCGAAGCCGTTGCCGTCACCGGTCAGATTCATCATTTCAAGTTCGGCGGCCGACAGCGGTCGCGAAT
>JAQGJY010000302.1 GCA_028290325.1 Tardiphaga sp. | reverse complement strand
GGTCGCCTCAACGTGCTGACGCAGGTGATGGGCAAGCCGCATCGCGCGCTGTTTCACGAATTCAAGGGCGGCTCCGCCAACCCCGATGAGGTCGAAGGGTCGGGCGACGTCAAATATCATCTTGGTGCGTCGAGCGATCGCGAGTTCGACAACAACAAGGTGCATCTGTCGCTGACGGCGAATCCGTCGCATCTCGAAATCGTCGATCCGGTCGTGCTCGGCAAGGTGCGCGCGAAGCAGGACCAGCATGGCGACGCGCCGGAAGAGCGCACCTCGGTGCTGCCGCTTCTGATGCATGGCGACGCGGCTTTCGCGGGACAGGGTGTCGTCGCGGAATGCTTCGGCCTGTCGGATTTGAAGGGCTATCGCACTGGCGGTTCGATCCATTTCATCGTCAATAACCAGATCGGCTTCACGACCTATCCGCGCTACTCGCGGTCGTCGCCTTATCCGTCCGACGTCGCCAAGATGATCGACGCGCCGATCTTCCATGTGAACGGCGACGATCCGGAAGCGGTGGTGTTCGCCGCCAAGATCGCGATCGAGTATCGACAGAAATTCCACAAGCCCGTCGTCATCGACATGTTTTGCTATCGCCGCCACGGCCATAACGAAGGCGACGAGCCGGCATTCACGCAGCCGATGATGTACAAGAAGATCGGCACGCATCCGTCGGTGCTGTCGGTCTATGCCAAACGTCTCATCGCCGACGGCGTGATGACCGAGGGCGAGATCGACAAGGCCAAGGCCGACTGGCGCACCCGGCTCGACGCCGAGCTGGAAGCCGGCTCCGGCTACAAGCCCAACAAGGCCGACTGGCTCGACGGCAAGTGGGCGGGCTTCAAATCCGCCGATCAGGAAGAAGACCCGCGCCGCGGCGTCACCGGGGTCGATCTCGCGAAGCTGAAAAGCATCGGTCACAGGATCACCAAGGTGCCGGACGGTTTCCGCATTCACCGCACCGTGCAGCGCTTCCTCGAAAACCGCGCCAAGGCGATCGATAGCGGCGTCGGCATCGACTGGGCGACCGGGGAGGCGCTGGCGTTCTGCTCGCTGATGGAGGAGGGCCACAATGTGCGTCTGTCCGGACAGGACTCCGAGCGCGGCACGTTCTCGCAACGCCATTCGGTGCTGTTCGATCAGGAGGATGAAAGCCGCTACACGCCGTTCAATCATCTCGGCAGCGCGACGGGCCATTACGAGGTCATCAACTCGCTGCTGTCCGAAGAGGCCGTGCTCGGTTTCGAATACGGCTATTCGACCACCGAGCCGAACACGCTGACGGTGTGGGAAGCGCAGTTCGGCGATTTCGCCAACGGCGCGCAGGTGGTGTTCGACCAGTTCATCTCGTCGGGCGAACGCAAATGGCTTCGCATGTCCGGCCTCGCCTGCATGCTGCCGCATGGCTATGAGGGGCAGGGCCCGGAGCATTCCTCCGCGCGTCTCGAGCGCTTCTTGCAGATGTGCGCGGAAGACAACATGCAGGTGGTTCACGCCACCACGCCCGCGAACTTCTTCCACGTGCTGCGCCGGCAGTTGCGCCGTGAAATCCGCAAGCCGCTGATCCTGATGACGCCGAAGTCCCTGCTGCGCCACAAGCGCGCGGTGTCCAAGCTGGCCGAGCTCGGGCCCGATACGTCCTTCCACCGCATCCTGCCCGACGACGCCGAGAAGTTGCCGGACGAGAAGACCAAACTCGTCGCGGACAACAAGATCCGCCGCGTCGTGCTGTGTTCGGGCAAGGTCTATTACGATCTGTACGAGGAGCGCGAGAAGCGCGGCGTCGACGACATCTATCTGCTGCGCGTCGAGCAGCTTTATCCGGTGCCGCTCAAGGCGCTGGTGCAGGAGTTGGTCCGGTTCAAGGGCGCCGAATTCGTCTGGTGTCAGGAAGAGCCGCGCAACATGGGGGCGTGGCACTTCATCGAGCCCTATCTCGAATGGGTGCTGAACCAGGTCAACGCCAAGAATGTGCGCCCGCGTTACGCCGGCCGCGCGGCCTCCGCCGCGACCGCGACCGGCCTGATGTCGAAGCATCTGCAGCAGCTCAAGGCACTGCTCGACGAGGCGCTCGGCTAAATCAATTCAATCGCGGCGCTTCGCATTGATGCGCCGCGCCCC
The DNA here is from genome assembly GCA_028290325.1 of Tardiphaga sp. Lineage (GTDB taxonomy): Bacteria > Pseudomonadota > Alphaproteobacteria > Rhizobiales > Xanthobacteraceae > Tardiphaga. The sequence goes on along the minus strand of JAQGJY010000302.1, from coordinate 2,602 downwards.
CTCCCTTTCGTATGCAAGACAGCGCGGACGATTTGATAATTCCGCGACGCGCCAGAGGAAAAGACAATGACTGAAATTCGCGTTCCGACGCTCGGCGAATCCGTGACCGAGGCCACGATCGGTCGCTGGTTCAAGAAGGCCGGCGATGCGGTGGCTGTGGATGAACCCTTGGTCGAACTCGAGACCGACAAGGTGACGATCGAAGTGCCCGCGCCCTCGGCCGGGACGCTCGGCGAGATCGTCGCGAAGGATGGCGAGACGGTTGCCGTCGGCGCGCTGCTCGGCCAGATTTCCGAAGGCGGCGGCGCGGCTGTGGCCAAGCCGAAGGAAGCGCCGAAGGCTGACGCCAAGCCGGCCGATGCAAAGCCCGCTGAAGCGAAGGCGGCCGCAGCGAAAATGCCCGAGACGACGCCTCCGCCCGCCGACACGCCGTTGGCGCCGTCGGTGCGCAAGATGTCCGCCGAGAGCGGCGTCGATGCCGCGACCGTGCCCGGTTCGGGCAAGGACGGCCGCGTCACCAAGGGCGACATGCTGGCCGCGATCGAAAAGGCGGCCTCGCAGCCGACCCCGGTGAACCAGCCCGCCGCGGCGGTTCAGGTCCGCGCGCCGTCGCCGGCCGACGATGCCGCGCGCGAGGAGCGCGTGAAGATGACGCGGCTGCGTCAGACCATCGCACGCCGTCTCAAGGACGTGCAGAACACCGCCGCGATGCTGACGACCTTCAACGAGGTCGATATGAGCCACGTCATGGCGCTGCGGACGCAATACAAGGACGTGTTCGAAAAGAAGCACGGTGCCAAGCTCGGCTTCATGGGCTTCTTCACCAAGGCCTGCGTCCAGGCGCTGCGCGACATTCCGGCGGCCAATGCCGAGATCGACGGCACCGATCTGATCTACAAGAATTACTATCACGTCGGCGTCGCCGTCGGCACCGATAAGGGTCTCGTCGTGCCGGTGGTGCGCGACTGCGACAACAAGTCGATCGCCGACATCGAAAAGAGCATCGCCGATTTCGGCAGGCGCGCCCGCGACGGTCAGCTCAAGATCGACGAGATGCAGGGTGGCACCTTCACGATCACCAACGGCGGCATCTACGGCTCGCTGATGTCGACGCCGATCCTCAACGCGCCGCAGTCGGCCATTCTCGGCATGCACAAGATCCAGGAGCGCCCGATCGCCGTCAACGGCAAGGTCGAAATCCGGCCGATGATGTATCTGGCACTGAGCTACGATCACCGCGTCATCGACGGCAAGGAAGCGGTGACGTTCCTGGTGCGCGTCAAGGAATCGCTGGAGGATCCCGCGCGGCTGGTGCTGGATTTGTAATGAGGTTGCCGGATGCCCACGATTGCTATCATCGCGGGCGTGCGGATCGTTATCTATCCGAAGGATCATTTGCCGCCGCATCTGCATGCGCGTTACGCCGAATTCGAGGTCTTGATTTCGATCCTGACCGGCGACGTTTTGGAAGGGTCGTTGCCAAAATCGAAGCTTCGACACGTGCAGGCGTGGCTGGCGGCAAACCGTGAGCAGGTTTCCTATGTATGGGAAGAAGTGCGCGCGTTGCGCTACGCTGGAGGGAGGATCGATCAATGAATTACCGCATCGCCGATGTCTCTGTCGTGCGCTATCCGGTGCTCAAGGTGACGTTTAACGATGGTCTCTCGGGAGAGTATGACCTGTCGGAAATGATCGCAAATGGTCCGATCTTCGAACCATTGCGTGACAAAGAGTTTTTCGGCGCTGTCGCAGTCGATCCACATGGACACACGTTCGGCTGGAATCTCGATGACATCGGAAACGAAATCGACTTCTGCCCGGACGCAACGCGCATCCGCATCGAAGAACAGAAGGTCGCCGAACTTGCCGATCATTATCGTGCGAGCCGATCGGCGGCGGAATGAGGTGGGGGCATTGATCGCATCATGACCGACAAAACCGTCATCATCACCGGCGGAAGCCGCGGTATCGGCCGCGCCACGGCGCTTGCGGCGGCCCAGCGCGGCTATCGCGTCGTCATCGGCTATGCCAGCAACGAGGCCGCCGCCCATGAGGTCGTGACGCAGATCGAAGCCAGCAATGGCAAGGCGATCGCGGTGAAATGCGACGTCGGCAGCGAGGCTGATATTCTGGCGCTGTTCAACGCGGCGGATGGTTTCGGGACGCTCGGCGCGCTGGTCAACAATGCCGGCATCGTCGGCCCGTCGCTGCGCGTCGATGAGATGTCGGCGGAGCGCATCGCGCGCGTGATGGCGGTCAACGTCACCGGCAGCATCCTGTGCGCGCGCGAGGCCGTGAAGCGGTTATCGACCAAACATGGCGGCGCAGGCGGTGTCATCGTCAACCTGTCATCGGTCGCGGCGAAGCTGGGTTCACCGAACACCTATGTCGATTATGCCGCGTCGAAGGGTGCAATCGACAGCTTCACGATCGGGCTCGGCCACGAGGTCGCCAATGAAGGCATCCGTGTCGCCGGCATCAGGCCCGGCCTGATCGATACCGAGATTCACGCCTCCGGCGGCGAGCCCGACCGCGCGCATCGGCTGGCGCATAACGTGCCGATGAAACGCGCCGGCACCGCCGACGAAATCGCCAATGCCAT
>JAQGJY010000295.1 GCA_028290325.1 Tardiphaga sp. | reverse complement strand
GCCAAGCTCGTCGAGATCGTCGGCATGGGCCATGCGCTGCCGATCCCGATGTGGCCGCAGATCGTCGACGCGATCGCGGCGCATGCGAAGGCGAGCAATCATTGACGCCATCACCCGCGAAGGCGGGTGGAGCGTCATTCCAAAGCATTCATGACGGGCGTACGGGCTCCCCGCCTCCGCGGGGATGACAGTCCGACGCTTACTGCACGCTCAATGCGACGAAGCGCAATTCGCCGTCGGCATTCGAGACCAGCAACAGCACGGATTTCTTGCCGTCTTTCTTCAAGGCGTCGACGCGCTTCTTGACGTCGCCGGCATTGGCGACGCTTTCCTGCGCGACCTCAACGATGACGTCGCCGGCGGACAGGCGCTTTTCGGCGGCATCGGAATTGCCATCGACCCCGGTGACGAGCACGCCCTTGACGCTGTCCTTGATCTTGTAGCGCGACCGCAAATCCTTGCTCAGCCCGGCGAGATCGAGCCCGAGCGCCTTCTGCGTCACCGGCTTGTCCGGCTGCACTTCCGTCTTGGCCGAGGCCGGCGTCGGCTTTTCACCCTCTTCGAGGCGGGCGAGCGTCACCTGCTTGGTGACTTCCTGCCCCTTGCGGATGACGACGACATCCACAGCCTTGCCGACCGCCGTATCGGCGACCGAGCGCGACAAATCCTTTGGCTCCTTGATGTCCTTGCCGTCGAACTTGACGACAACGTCGCCGGGCTCGATGCCGGCGGGCTTGGCCGGGCCCTTGTCGTCGATGCCGGCGATCAGCGCGCCGCGCGCCGGCTTGATGTTGAGGCTCTCGGCAATCTCGTCCGTCACCTGCTGGATGCGGACGCCGAGCCAGCCGCGACGCAACTCACCGAACTGGCGCAATTGATCGACGACGACCGCGACCGTCTTCGACGGCACCGCGAAGCCAATGCCGATCGAGCCGCCCGATGGCGAGATGATGAGCGTGTTGACGCCGATCACTTCGCCTTCGAGATTGAACAAAGGCCCACCGGAATTGCCGCGATTGATCGCCGCGTCGGTCTGGATGTAGCTGTCGTAGGGGCCGGAATTGATGTCGCGGTTGATCGCCGAGACGATGCCGGCGGAGACGCTGCCGCCGAGCGAGAACGGGTTGCCGATCGCGATCACCCATTCGCCGAGCCGCAATTTGCCGCTGTCGCCGAATTTCACCGCCGTGACCGGCTTCGGCGGCGTGAATTTCAGCACCGCGAGATCGGTCTTCTTATCGACGCCGATCAGCGTCGCCTTGATCTTGGTGCCGTCATTCATGATGACGTTGATTTCGTCGGCGTCGGCGATGACGTGATTATTGGTGACGACCACGCCGGACGAGTCGACGATGAAGCCGGAGCCGAGTGAGTTGGTCTTGCGTGGCTGCGCGAAGCCGGGACCGCCCTTGCTGTCGCCGCCGCGCTTGTTCTTGAAGAAGTCGTCGAAGAATTCCTCGAACGGCGAACCCGGCGGCAATTGCGGCGTCGCGCCGCGTCCGCCTTCGCTCTTCTCGCCGCTTTTGGCATCGACGGTCTGGGTGGTCGAGATATTGACGACGGAATCGATCACCTTCTCGGCAACATCGGCGATGCCGTCCGGGCCGCGCGCCATGGCCGGTGCCGCGAAAACCGTGCTGACGCAGAGCGCCAGCAATGCGGGACGCAGGCGGCGGAGAACGGGGATCGCAGCGGTCATGGATGACAATTCCTTGGCGGATTCTCTGGCGGATGTCTTTGCGGATCAAAACCTGGTCGCTTGCAGACTGCGCCGGTTCGGGGCGGCAACGCAAGCTACGGGCCAACGGCCCGCGCGTTTCCATCAGGGCCACGGATTGCGGCGGAAAACCGGCTCAACGCGGTCGGTCAGCAAAATTAGATCGGCGCCAGCAGGGCGGCAAGCTAGCGGCGGACGGCCCAGATCAGGATCAGGCCCAGCACCGCCGAGACGAGGCCGACGATCCGCAGCATGTTGTCCGGTGTCGCCAGCGCGCTTTTCATGGCGCGCCGCATCCAGGCCGGGATCGCCGCGAATAGCAGGCCTTCCAGCACGAAGAGGATGCCAAGGCCGATGAGGAAGTCGGCGAACGCTATAGACCTCATCGAACGTCACTCCCGGAACAATTCTGTCTTGTTATCACGCAACCGGCGCGAATCCTTTACGGATCCGCGCCGGCGACGATGCAAGTCTTTGATAGCCCAGAGCTACGGTTAACGCAAAGCGGGCGCCATAACTTCAGGTTCGCGACTCTACGGCCGGGCCGCGTTGGCCGCCGGCTGTTGGCCGGAGGGGTTGCCGAAGAAGCGGAAGAAGTTCGAGTCCGGCTTCAGCAGGAATCGGGTGTCGTTGCCCTTCAGGCCGGTCTCGTAAGCGCCCATCGAGCGGTAGAACGCGAAGAAATCGGCATCCTTGCCATAGGCTTCGGCGAACAGACGGTTGCGTTCGCCGTCGCCTTCACCGCGCACCTGCTCGGCCTTGGAGTTGGCTTCGGCGATGATGACCGTCGCTTCCCGATCGGCGCGCGAGCGAATTTCCTGCGCCTTCTGGCCGCCTTGCGCGCGGAACTCGGCGGCTTCGCGCTGACGCTCCGTCTGCATCCGCTGATAGACCGCCTGGCTGTTCTGCTCGGGCAGATCGGCGCGGCGAATCCGGACGTCGACGACCTGAATGCCGTAGCCGTCGGCCTCGCGGTCGAGCTGGTCGCGGATCCGGTTCATCAACGCTTCTCGCTCGTCGCGCACCACCTGGATGAAGGTGACCTCGCCGAGCACACGCCGCAACGAGGCGTTCAGCAACGTGGTGAGCTGGATGTTGGCGGCGGGAATGCTGCCGATGCTCTGATAGAAGCGCAGCGCGTTCTTGATGCGGTAACGCGCGAAGGCGTCGACCACGAGACGCTTCTGATCCGATGCGATGACTTCCTGCGCCGGATTTTCCAGATCGAGAATCCGCTTGTCGATCGAGATCACCGTATCGATGAACGGAACCTTGAAGTTCAGGCCGGGCGCCGTGACGACACGCTTGGGCTCGCCGAGCCGGACAACGAGCACCTGTTCGGTCTCGCGCACGGTGAAGATCGACGCATAGCCGAGGACGACGATCAGCAGCACCACGACGAGCGCCACGATCCCTGAAATACCGGACCTCATCGGTTTGCTCCGCTCTGTTGCTGCGGCTGCGCCGGTTGAGCCGGGGCCGCCCGGCGGGTGCTCAGTTCATTGAGCGGCAGATAGGGCACGACGCCCTGTCCGCCTTGGCTGCCGAGATCGGTCACGAGCTTGTCGGCGCCGCCGAGCACGCGCTCCATCGTTTCCAGATAGATCCGCTGACGGGTCACGTCGGGCGCCTTTTTGTATTCCTCGTAGACGCTGAGGAAGCGCGCGCTTTGGCCCCTGGCCTCGGCGATCGCCTGTTCCTTGTAGCCTTCGGCGACCTGCGTGATCTGGGCGCCGCGACCGCGCGCATCGGGAATGACGCGGTTGGCGTAGGTCTGGGCCTCGTTCTGCAAACGCTCAAGATCGGCGCGCGCCGCCTGAACGTCGCGGAACGCATCGATGACCTGCGACGGCGGATCGACCTTCTGCATCTGCACCTGCTGCACCAGAATGCCGGCGCCGTAGCTGTCGAGCGTTTTCTGCATCAGCTCCTGAACGCTCGCTTCCGTTGTGGTGCGGGCGCCGGTCAGGATCGGCTGGATGTTGTTGCGGCCGACGACTTCGCGCATCGCGCTTTCGGCGACCGCCTTCACGGTGCCTTCGGGGTTCTGGATGTTGAACAGGAAGTTGCCGACGCCGTCCGGCTTGATGCGCCACAACACCGTGAAATCGACATCGACGATGTTTTCGTCGCCGGTCAGCATCAGGCTCTCTTCCGGCACGTCGCGCACGGTGCGGCCGCGGCGGGCGGGATCCTCGATCAGCGTCATGCCGATCGACAGCGTCGAGACACGCAGCGCCTTCGGCAGCAACACGGTCTCGATCGGATAGGGCAGATGATAATTCAGGCCAGGCTGAACGGTCCGGACGTGCTTGCCGAACCGCAGCACCACGCCGAGTTCTTCCGACTGCACGCGGAAGAAGCCCGACAAACCCCAGATCGCCAGCGCGCCGACCAGCACAAGCGCGATGCCCATGCCGCTGAACGAACCGCCGGGCAGGATCGCCTGCAAGCGATCCTGACTGCGCCGCAGAAGGTCTTCGAGATCAGGCGGCTTCGGTCCGGGAGTCTGCGGGCCACTGCCCCACGGTCCTTTCGGACCCGAGCCCCAGGGCCCACCGCCTTGATTCTTCCACGGCATTCAAAATTCTCCTCGCGCCGGAACGGGATTCCGGCCTCGCATATCTCAACGGCCTTATAGGGGACGCATCCGGACCGCACAACGCAGGCTGTGCCCCGCAAGAGCTATGATCGAACCCAGTTTTGTCAATGAAAACATTGATGCACGGGATTAACGGGACCCCTGCCGGCGATATGTCACATAGGAGAAATCGACGCTGTCGGACGCGCTGGCGGGATGTCGTTCGCGCGCCGTTTCCTGCCAGACATTCGGGTCGAGCGGTTGGAAATAGGTATCGCCCTCCGGCGTCGCGTGAACCAGCGTGAGATCGACGCGATCCGCGAGGTCGATTGTCTGGGCGTAGATGTCCGCGCCGCCGATCACCGCGATCTCAGTGGCCGCCCGTCGCATCGCATCACCACGCGCGACAGCCATCGCCGCTGTGAGCGAGGTCGTGACGACCGCGCCAGCGGCCTGGAAGCCGGCGTCGCGGGTGATGACGATGTTGGTGCGCCCCGGCAACGGCCGGCCGAGCGAGACGAAGGTCTTGCGCCCCATCACGATCGGTTTGTTCATCGTGATGGCTTTCAAGCGCTGCTGATCGGTCTTCAGCCGCCACGGAATCGCGTTGCCGTGACCGATCACGCCATTCTCGGCGACCGCGACGATGAGGGTGATCGGGATCATGCGGGCGAGAGATGGGTCATGAGTTCCGGAGCAAGATACACGGGGATGACGCTTTCGAAGTACTGTCCGCCCGTAAAGGTAGTGTCCATGCGACGGCCTACATAAGGCTCATGACGAATATAGGAGCCGAGGGCGCGCGCGCGATCAATCTGACGATTATCAACGGTGGGATCGGCCAAGGAAAACGCAGACCTGAACGGAGGTTGGACAAGCCAGTTCACTGCGTCGCGAACCAAGTCACGCTCATGATCGAGCGAGGCTGGTACCAATATCAGCTTCCATCGTTCTGCTTCTGAGTCATAATCCCAGAAAGCAGCAAGTAACGGACTTCCCTCGGCGCGCAGTTTTTTCGCGAGTTCGATCGACGCGTCCAATTTATGAGCTATCAGAGATTCCGCAGCCATTGCATTAATCCTCGGTCCCCGCCCACCGCCTCCACGAGATCTGTCGCTTCGTTCAAACTCCAGATTTTGTAACGCGAGTCCGGCTTCCACTTCGCGGCGATAGTCCACCAAACGGCGCAACTCCGTATCGGTGTTTAGAGTTGCGTAGTCTTCGTCTCCCAGATTTGCGAGTTGCAAAAGTTTATTGAAGTCATGGTCATGGACTTTGATGACAAGCACCTTATCAGGAATTTCGTTAGCCAGGAACCGGGTTGCGATCTTTGCCTTCAAGGCGAATTCAATCGCGTAACCTGCCAGATAATAGGCACCTGAAGGCCGATCGTTCGCCAGCAGTAACTGCGCCTCTGTTAGCCGCTCGTCCGCGAGTTCTCGGAACGTCTGTGCGCTGTGTGCCATCTCACACCGCCACCTCGGCCTTGATGTGCGGGTGCGGGTCGTAGTTGCTCAGCGTGAAGTCTTCGAACTTGAACGCGAAGATATCGGTCACGTCGGGATTGATCGTCATCGTCGGCAGCGGCCGCGTCGGGCGCGTCAGTTGCAGCCGCGCCTGCTCCAGATGGTTGGAATACAGATGCGCGTCACCCAGCGTGTGGACGAAATCGCCGGCTGTCAGCCCCGTCACCTGAGCGACCATCATCGTCAGCAACGCATAGGACGCGATGTTGAACGGCACGCCGAGAAACACGTCCGCCGAGCGCTGATAAAGCTGGCAAGATAATTTGCCGTTGGCGACATAGAACTGAAACAGGCAATGGCACGGCGGCAGCGCCATCTTGTCGACCTCGGCGGGATTCCACGCCGTCACAATCAGCCGGCGCGAATCCGGATTGGCGCGGATCATCGCGACGACGTTGGAAATCTGGTCAATCGCGCGGCCGTCCGGCGCCGGCCACGATCGCCACTGCGCGCCATAGACCGGACCGAGGTCGCCATTCGCGTCGGCCCATTCGTCCCAGATCGAGACGCCGTTATCCTTGAGATATTTGATGTTGGTGTCGCCGGCGAGAAACCACAACAGTTCATGGATGATGGCTTTGAGCGGCAGCTTCTTCGTCGTCAGCATCGGAAAGCCGGCGGCGAGGTTGTAGCGCGTCTGATGGCCGAATACCGACAGCGTGCCGGTGCCGGTGCGGTCGTGCTTCTGCACGCCGTCGGCGAGGATACGCCCAAGCAGGTCGTGATACTGGTTCATGATCGTTCGCGCCCGTTGCTGAACGTCGGTTCTAGCGCCCGACAGGCAACGTCAACACGCCACCGACCAAGATATATACAGAAATTTGGATTTGCTGTCGCAACGACAAAGGGGCGAGGACCGCTGGCCCCGCCCCCGCAATCATTGGGAAATGATCAGTTGGTCGGCTTGAGCACCGATTTCCAGCGCGCCACGTCGCTCTTGACCAGAGCGGCCAGTGCCTGCCGCGTACGGCCTTCCGCCTTGGGGATGTCGCTGCCGAGATCGAGCAAACGCTTGCGCACGTTCTCGTCGTCGAGCGCCTTGGCGGCGGCGGCGTTCAGCTTGGCGAGGATCGGCGCGGGCGTGCCCTTCGGCGCGAAGATCGCATTCCAGGCCGAGACCTGATAGGCCGGCAAGCCGGCTTCCAAGGTGGTCGGCAGATCCGGCAGCGACGGGTTACGCTCCGGCGTGGCGATGGCGTAGGATTTGATGGTGCCGCCGTTGATCTGTGGCACGGCGTTGACGATCTGGTCGCACATGTAATCGACCTGGCCGCCGACCAACGCGTTCATCGCGGGGCCCGTGCCATTGAAGGGCACGCCGGTGGGCTTGATGCCGAGCACCGAGTTCAGCAATTCGCAGGTCACATGCGACACCGCGCCGATCCCGGCATGGGCCTGATTGACCTTGGCCTCATTGGCCTTGAGGTAGGCGACGAACTCCTTGAGATCCTTCGGCTCGAAATCCTTGCGGGCCAGGATCAGGATCGGCGTGCCGGCCGCGAGCATCACCGGCTCGAAATCGGTTTCCGGATTGTAGGCGAGCTTCGGATACAGCGCGACCGAGGCCGCGTGCGTGCCCATGTGCCCCATGATCAGCGTGTAGCCGTCGGGTGCCGCCTTCGCGGCGCGGCCCGCGGCGGTGGTGCCGCCGGCGCCGACCACGTTCTCGATGACGATCTGCTGACCCAATGTCTTCGACATGTCGGACGCGACGATGCGCGCGATCACGTCGGTCGGGCCGCCGGCCGCGAACGGGATGATCATGGTGATGTTGCGGGTCGGGTAGTCCTGCGCGGCGACGGGCAACGCAACAAGGCCAAGAGTGGCGGCAGCGATGCTGCCGGCCGCGATCATGCGGGCAAGAGTCTTCATCAGTTTCCTCCAGAATTTTTTCTGCGTGTCGCATAGCCGACGGCGGTACGCGACAACACTACAGCGCGAACCGGCGGTCCATTCGACTTCAGCACGCGGCGGTTCGCCGCATGCGCGCTTTCGGAGCGTCAGGTCTCCGATTCGACGAAGACCTCGTCGCGCTTCTTGCGGAGCGACGGCAAGATGGCCAGCACCAGGAGGAAGGCCGAAATCGCCATCAGGGAGGCTGACAGCGGTCGGGTAAAGAACACCGTGCCATCGCCGCGCGAGATCAGCAAAGCGCGGCGCAGGTTCTCTTCCATCAGCGGGCCGAGCACCATGCCGAGCAACAGCGGCGCGGGCTCGAAGTCATGCTTGATGAGCCAGTAGCCGACCAGTCCGAATACGCCGGCCAGCACCACATCGACCGGCGCGTTGTTCACCGAATAGATGCCGATGCAGCAGAAGATCACGATCGACGGGAACATCAGCCGGTACGGCACGCGCAACAGGCGCACCCAGATGCCGACCAGCGGCAGGTTGATGATGAGCAGCATCAGGTTGCCGATCCACATCGAGGCGATCATGCCCCAGACCAGCTCGGGCTGCTTCTGCATCACCTGCGGACCCGGCACGATGCCGTGGATCGTCATCGCGCCGACCATCAGCGCCATCACGGCGTTGGGCGGGATGCCGAGCGTCAGCAGCGGAATGAAGGAGGTCTGCGCCGCTGCGTTGTTGGCGCTCTCCGGCGCCGCAACGCCTTCGATCGCGCCACGCCCGAATCGCTTCGGGTTCTTCGCGAGCTTCTTTTCCAGCGTATAGGCCGCAAAGGATGCGATGACCGCGCCGCCGCCCGGCAGAATGCCGAGGATCGAGCCGAGCACCGTGCCGCGGAGAATCGCCGGCGCGGAATCCTTCAGATCCTGCCGGGTCGGCATCAGCCCCGTGACCTTTTGCTGAACCAGTTCGCGATCGCCCTCGCCGCCCGCGTCGAGATTGCGGATGATTTCGGCGAAGCCGAACAGACCCATCGCGACGGTGGCGAAGCCGAGACCATCCGCGAGTTCGGGAATGTTGAACGACATGCGCGACGCGCCGGTCTCGATATCCGATCCGACCATCGACAACAGCAGGCCGAACACGATCATCGCGATCGCTTTCAGCACCGAGCCCTTGGCGAGCACGACCGCGAAGATCAGGCCGAGCACCATCAGCGAGAAATATTCGGCGGGACCGAAAGCCAGTGCGAGTTTTGTCAGCGGCGCGCCGAGCACCGCGATCAGGACCGTGGCCACGCAGCCGGCGAAGAACGAGCCGATCGCCGCGATCGCCAGCGCCGGACCGGCGCGGCCCTGCTTGGCCATCTGGAAACCATCGAGCGCGGTGACGACGGAGCCGGCTTCACCGGGAATGTTGACGAGGATCGACGTGGTCGAGCCGCCATATTGCGCGCCATAATAGATGCCGGCGAGCATGATGAGCGCGCCGACCGGCGGCAGCCCGAACGTGATCGGCAGCAGCATCGCCACCGTGGCGATGGTGCCGATGCCCGGCAGCACGCCGACCAGCGTGCCGACCAGCGCACCGATCAGGCACAGCAGGATGTTGACGGGAATCGGAATCGACATGCCGCCGAGGAACGACGGCGTCCACTGCACGAATTGGAAAACGACGCCGAAGCCGAGGCCGAGATTTGAAAACAGATCACCCATGACGCCCTCAGCGAATTAGAAAGGTTGGCAGCATCTGCAACGGCAGACCGAGCGCATAAGGAAACAGCAAGGCGCAAAACGCCGTCAGGCAGACGCCGACGATGAAGGTCTCCTTCCATTGCGTTTCATGCGAGCCGATCGCCGCGACCATGAAGCTGGCCATCGCCGAGAAGATCATGCCCATCGGACGGATGCACAGCGCGAAAACGACGATCGCCAGCATGACGAACAAGGGTCCGCGCCAGGCATAGACCTGCAAATGCGGGCCCTCGGTGAATACGCCGACGGCGGTGATGCCCGCGCCCAGCGCCAGCAGCAGATAACCGAACATGCGTGGCGCGGTGCCCGCACCGAACGAGAAGCCCTGCATGCCCTGCAAGTCGCTCGACGCCCAGAGCGCGAAAAGCGCGATCAGCATTAAGGCGATTCCGCCGAAGAAATCCTGCGGTCCCCTGATCCAGGCTGGAAGAATGGATTTATGAGCCACGCTGTGTTGCGTGTCGGTCATTGCGCGTCCCCCGTCACGGGCTTATCGCCCATCGCGTTTTTGCAGTCACATCTTGAAGTCGTCAAAACGACTTTAGTCTGCCTAGCGATTTTTGTCAGACAACGCCAGCAAAACCGAGACATGCGCCCATAGCTAAAAGCCACAGCGGATTCAAGCGGGTCGTGAAAGCGAGAACGGCCACGCCGCCTGTTATAAAGGCAGCGACCCACGACGTATCGGCGGCGAGCGTCAAAATCAGCCCGCTCGCGGCCATCAGGCCGATCGAAACGGGAACAAGCGCCGCCTGGACAACAGCGGGCCAACGCGCGTGGCTCGATCGCGTGAACAGCCGCCCGATGATGTATGCCAGCACGGCGCTCGGCCCACACATCGAAAAGGTCGCGATCATCGCGCCGAGCACGCCGGCGACCTGATAGCCGATCAACGTCACGATCAGAACATTGGGGCCCGGCGACAGTTGCGAGATCGCGAACACGTCGGAGAACTGCTGATCGGTCATCCAGTGGCGAGAATCGACGACGATACGGTGGATTTCAGGGATCGCCGAGTTCGCCCCGCCGACCGCGAACAGCGACATCAGCCCGAAGGTCCAGGCCAGTGTCCACAGCGGATTGGCGTCGGCATCCGTCATGCCGCCCTCCCGCGCCGGACCAGATAGGTCACGACCAGCGACAGGGGGATCGCCACCAGCAGCACGCTCGGCAGCGGCCATCGCAGCAACCCAACCGCGGCGAACACGGCGGCGAGCAGACTAAGTCCGACCACATCGCGTTTCACCAACAGCGGCATCATCATTCGCAGAATCACGGCGAGCAGCAGCCCGACCGCCGCGCATGAGATGCCGGCAAGCGTGCGGCGCAAGGCATCGATCTCGCCGTACTGGGCGTAGAGCGCGGCCAAGGCCGTCACGATCACCACCGGCGGGCCGAGCAGGCCCGCCATCGCCGCCAACGCGCCGGGAACACCAGCGAAGCGCGCGCCGAACACGACCGAGAGGTTGACGATGTTCGGCCCTGGCAGGAAATGACATAAGGCGAAGGTCTCGTTGAACTCCTCCGGCGTCATCCAACGATGCTGATCGACGATGGCGCGCCGCGCCCAGACCAGGACGCCGCCGAAACCGGCCAGCGACATCTTGGCGAAAGCCGTGAACAGTTCCAGCAGGCCCGGTGGCTCGGATATCAGAGCCGGCGCGGTCGGCGGAACGGGAGGAGCGGAGGGAGATCGCATCCGGCATGTCTAGGATGTCGCGGTCGACCGGCCAAGCGGATCATGCGCCGCCTTTCACCGTTCTGGGGTTGCAACCTTTTCAGGCCACGCCGCTTGGATCAGGCCGGCGTTTGCGACGGCAGATGCGGCGACCGCGAAAGCGCTGCTGACCTGAGCGCCCGGCCGCGCTAGAATGATTCCGCGAGTCGGGCCAATCGTCGCCGCCGACCCGCGACAGAGTGGCGACCGACGAGACCTCAACATGGCGACCGATCACATCCGATACGACGTTCTGGCCCGCGACGCGCTGCGTGGCGTGCTGCGTCGTGTTCTGACCGACGCGGCCGCCAACGGCCTGCCGGGCGAGCATCATTTCTTCATTACCTTCATTTCCACCGCCGACGGCGTGAAGCTGTCGCCGCGCCTGCTAGCGCAATATCCGCAGGAAATGACGGTAATTCTGCAGCATCAGTTCTGGGATCTGGTCGTCACCGAGGAGCGCTTCGAGGTCGGCCTGTCCTTCGGCGGTGTGCCGGAGCGGCTCGTGGTTCCGTTCTCCTCGATCAAGAGCTTCTTCGATCCCTCGGTCCAGTTCGGGCTTCAGTTCGAGGCGGCCGAACCCGTTGCTGACGCCGATGGCGTTGACAAATTGCCGGCCGCGCCAGCGCCGGCGACGCTGACGGTTCCCGCCGCAGCGCCGGACATTGTCGCCGACGAGACGCCGCGGAAGCCCAGCGAAGGCGCCGAGGTCGTGCGTTTGGACCGCTTCCGAAAGAAATAATCGGCCGGCCTCCGCATTTCGCGTACTGGCGCTGTCGGTCCGTATATTGTCAGCCTGCGTGCAACCGCGCGCGGTCCGTGCATGTCTCTTGGCGGCGCGACCTCCCGACACATAACGGACGCAGCCATGTCGCCTTCCAAATCCTCTTCCAACAAGTCCTCTTCGACAAAATCCGCGCCGCCGAAAAAAGTTACGCCATCGACCTCCTCTGCGACCCGTGCCGAAAGCGACAGCTTCGGCCCGATCGAGGTGGCTGCCGATCGTTATTGGGGCGCGCAGACCGAACGCTCACGGCAGAATTTCAAGATCGGCACCGACCGGATGCCGATGCCGCTGGTGCGCGCGCTCGGCCTCGTGAAGCTCGCGGCGGTCGAGACCAATCGCGAATTGGGACTGATCGATGATAAGCGCGCCGACGCGATCGCCAAGGCCGCGCGCGCGGTGATCGACGGCGAGTTCGACGATCACTTTCCGCTGGTGGTGTTTCAAACCGGCTCCGGCACCCAGACCAACATGAACCTCAACGAGGTCATCGCCAATCGTGCAAACGAATTGCTCGGCGGCAAACGCGGTGACAAGACGCCGGTGCACCCGAACGACCACGTCAACATGAGCCAATCGTCGAACGATTCGTTTCCGACCGCGATGCATATCGCCGCCGCGCAGGGCATCGCGCACGACCTGGTGCCGGCGCTCGGCAAGTTGCACGACGCACTGCGCGCCAAGGAAAAAGCCTTCGCGCATATCGTCAAGATCGGCCGCACCCATACGCAGGACGCCACGCCGCTGACGCTCGGGCAGGAATTTTCAGGTTACGCCGCGCAGGTCGAAAGCGGCATCGCGCGTCTGACCGTTGCGGCGATGGACCTGCTGCCGCTGGCGCAAGGCGGCACCGCGGTCGGCACCGGGCTGAATTCGAAGCCGCGATTCGCCAAGCTGTTCGCCAAGCACGTCGCCACCATCACCAAACTGCCATTCGTCACCGCGCCGAACAAATTCGAGGCGCTGGCATCGAACGACGCGTACGTGTTCGTCCATGGCGCGATGAATGCGATCGCGACCGGCCTGTTCAAGATCGCCAACGACATTCGTCTGCTCGGCTCCGGTCCGCGCTCCGGCCTTGGCGAACTGATTCTGCCGGAGAACGAGCCGGGTTCGTCGATCATGCCCGGCAAGGTCAATCCGACCCAATGCGAGGCGCTGACGATGGTGTGCTGCCAGGTGTTCGGCAATCAGACCACGCTCACCGTTGCCGGCAGTCAGGGCCATTTCGAGTTGAACGTCTACAAGCCGGTGATGGCGCATGGCATGATGCAGTCCATACGTTTATTGTCGGACGCAGCACAGTCCTTCACCGACCACTGCGTTGCGGGCATCAAAGCAGACGAAAGCAAAATCAATGAGTTGATGCAGCGCTCATTGATGCTTGTCACCGCGTTGGCACCGACGATCGGCTACGACAACGCTGCGAAAGTCGCAAAGACGGCTCACGCCAACGGCACCACGCTGAAGCAGGAAGCCGTGCGTCTTGGCTTCGTCACCGAAGCTGAATTCGACCAAAAGGTGCAGCCGCAAAAAATGACCCGCCCAGGCTGAAACGCCTGGTTCCCTCGATGGATGGTGACCATCCTGGCATCGGCGGAGGTAATAAAGCACGGGTGTCAGCGGCGGAAACTTAGCTTTATAAAATATATGTTCGCCGACTCGTCGCAAGAAATGGAAGCCTCCCTTCAAGCATGAGTCCACGCATCTCCGCCTCTACGCCGGCGATGCGGCGTCGGCGAATGCGACGATTGGGAGTAAGCGGCAATGGGTGACGTGGTGAACCTGAAACGGATCAGGAAACGCACGGCGCAAGATCAGGCCTCGCAGCAGGCTGAGGTCAATCGCGTAAAGTTCGGACGCACGAAAACCGAACGCGGTCAGCAACACGGACTGATCCAGACCGCGGATCATTTTCTCGAACAACACCGCCTGACGCAGGACGACTCATGATGAAGTCACCCGTGGTCAAGCGATCGATCGTCGTTGCAGGTCACAAGACGAGTGTCAGCCTGGAAGAAGCGTTCTGGAACGGGATGAAAGAGATTTCCGTCATCCGCAACATGACGCTGTCCGAACTCGTCGGTGAGATCGATACCAACCGGCAGCAAGGCAATCTATCGTCGGCGATCCGGCTATTCGTGCTGGATTACTTTCGCAACCGCCCCGCATCGCCGGCGGCGAGCAAAAGCGCGCTGGTCGACAGCTGAAACAATCCGGCGCGCCGGAATTGTCGTGACGTTCGGTTCATCTCGAATACATTTTTTCTCCGTCGAGACGTGATCCTCTATTGGGGCGTCAGCACCAATGGTGGGCGCGGTCGCGGTCGCGGCGCACTTCCCGGCGCGGGCCGCACGTCGATGGCCGGCGGCAGCGGCGCGAGCTGACTGCTCGCGCTTGGCGCCGGCACGATCGGCGCGACCGGCCTTGGCGCGACGATGCGCGGACGCGGCGGCGGCAGCGCGCGCGGTGTCTCGGCCGGCGCGTGGTCGTCAGGAACGGTCGCGGCGGGCCGGGGCGCTGTCGGCACCGGCAATGCGGGCCCGGGCGCCACCGGTCCGGAAATTACAGGCATCGTCTCGCGTTCCAATTGGTCGAGTCGCCGTGTCTCGCGATCGATCGCGCGCACCGCGAGCCATGTCGACAGCGACGCGACATCGAGCGTCCGGTTCAACCGATCCGGCGTGCCGGCTGCGAACAGGCGAATCTCCGGCCGGCTCGTGCCGCTGCCGACGCTGGTCGAACTCATGATCGCGCGAATGTCCGCCTGGTCGGCGGCGATATCGTAGCCGCCCGACACGATCACGCGGGCGCCGTCGCCCTCCAGGGTCGTCGCGCCGACCCGCAAATTGCCGTCCTTGATTGCGACGCCGAATTGCGCCGATCCGACATCGAACGTTCCGGCATTCAACGCGCTCTGCACGATCTGCGTCAAACGGGCGTCGTCCCTGACGCGGCCCTCATCGCTGGCGCGCAACGCCGCATCGAAGGCGCGTGGATCCAATGCCGGTATTTTAGCATCGACTAATGTAAGCAAGCCGTCGCCCGACAGCGCGCCCGCCAGCGCTTCGGCGCTGCGACCCTGACTGGTCAATGTCATCTTCAATGTCGCGCGACCTGGCAGCGCCAGCGCGCGATAGCGCAAGGCCGCGCCCTCGACATTGGCGATGCCGAGCCGCGCGTTGAGGACCAGACCGGACAGGCCCGGCCGCGCATCGATATCGGCCGTCACCTCGCCACCACCAAGGCCGCCCTTGATCGCATCGAATGTCAGCGACTGGCCATCGCTCTTGATCGTGCCGCCAACCGGGCGCAATTCGATGCCGCCGGGCAGAGCGCCGCGTAGCGCCTGAAACGCCAAACGTCCGCGCCAGCCCTGCACCAGACCGCGCGACAGCGGTTCGGCCGGATTGGCATGGGCGCTGCCGATCGCGAGATTGAACAATGGCGCGAGTTCGAGCGCGTCGAGCCCGATATCGCCATCGATCGTTTTCGGCTCAGCCCAGGTGACGGCAGCCTTGCCGCGTAACCGCGCGCCGGCGATCGCGCCATCGAAGCCGTCGAACGAGACGCGGTCTCCGACAACCGACAGGCGCGACGTCAGGTTGGTCACGCTGGCGCGCGGATCGTTCGGCTTCATCGCCAAAGCCGGCGCGACACTGACACGGCGCACCGCGAGCGAGAGCGCCGCCTTGCGCGGTTCGGCAAACGGCTCAGCGGTGCCATGCATGTCGGCATCGATCGCGGCCCCGGACAGTTTGGCTGTTAGTCGCAGCGGCGCGGTCCAGGCCCCATTCAGCGTCGCATCGAGCTGCATGGCGCCGGTTTCAACGCCGATGATCGAATCCAGCGCGAGCAGCGCGACGAGGTTGCGGCCCTGCGGCGACGACAGCTTCATCGCGACCGCCATGTCGCTGCGGCGAAGCGCGTCGAGATCGAGCGTGCGGAACGCCGTCAGCGGCGGCGTCGCGGTGATGCTGGCGGTGCCAGCGAGTTGCGCGCCGTCCAGCGTCAAGGTCGTCGTCAGGCTGGCGCGGTCGGTCTGGGCGTCATTTTTGGCGGTGGTGAGCGCAAGCTTGAGTTTCACGGGCCCGGCCGCCGCCGGCATCGCCGCGAGACGCGCCGCCACATCCGGCGCGAATGGCGCGATCAGGCCGCCGACCTGCGCCATCGACGCCGATGCGGCGGCGAGATTGAACTGGCCGGTCGAGGACAGCCGATCGAATGCACCGCTGCCGTCGAGCATCACGCCGGTCGCTTCACCGACCCGCAAGCGATCGAGGGCCATCGTCTGCCTGCCATAGCGCAGATCGAGGCCGAACGGCCGCATCTCCTGCCCCGCCGATATCGCGCGGCCGATATCGAGCGACAATCGCCCTTCGTCAGGCCAACGCGTGTCGGGGCCGGCCAGCGACCGCGCGAGCGCCACTACCGCATCGATGTCGAGCCGGTCGGCCTTCAGCCGCAGTTCGGCGCGCGACGGCGCCGCGTCCGGAAACGCCAATGCCAGCCGGCCGTCCACGGGGCTGCCGTCAATCTCGCCACGTATGTCGTCAAGCGCGATCCGATCAGCGGC
>JAQGJY010000228.1 GCA_028290325.1 Tardiphaga sp. | reverse complement strand
AAAATTGTAGAGGAACCGCCGTGACCGCCGTCGACGCGCTGCTCAAGATCGAGACCATCGGCTCCGTGCTGACGCTCGGGCTCAACCGCCCGCACAAGCGGAATGCGATGAACGACGGCCTCGTTCTGACATTGCAGGATGCGTTGACCGACATTTCCGAAGCCATCGGCGCGGTCGTGATCCACGGCATCGGCGATCACTTCTCCGCCGGTCTCGATCTATCGGAGTTGTCGGAGCGCGACGCCACCGAAGGCCTGCGGCATTCGCAGATGTGGCATCGCGTGTTCGACCGTATTCAATATTGCCGCGTGCCCGTAATCGCCGCGCTGACGGGCGCGGTCATTGGCGGCGGCCTCGAACTGGCCTGCGCGGCGCATATTCGCGTCGCTGACCCCAGCGCTTATTACGCGCTGCCGGAAGGCAGCCGTGGCATCTTTGTCGGCGGCGGCGGCTCGGTGCGGCTGCCGCGCCTGATCGGCGTGGCGCGCATGGCCGACATGATGTTGACCGGCCGGGTCTATTCGGCAACGGAGGGGCTGACATTCGGCTTCTCGCAATATCTCACCGAGGCCGGCGGCGCATACGACAAGGCGATGGAGTTGGCGACGCGCGTGTCGCAAAACGCGCCGTTGACGAATTTCGCGGTGTTGCAGGCCTTGCCGATGATCGCCGAGGCCAACCCGCAGACCGGCCTGCTGATGGAATCGTTGATGGCGACCGTGGCGCAGAGCGACAAGGAAGCCAAAAAGCGCATCCGCGATTTCCTTGATCGCAAGACGGCGAAAGTGAAGCCAGTCTGATGAGCCGCGACCCGTCTCCCCACGATGCGGAGGTGACGCGCCCGCTGCGCGCGATCTCCTTCGTCAATCCGGAGGTCCGCGTCGAAACCCGCGACGACGGCACAATTTATCTGCGGCCGACGCTGCCGCTGGCGGATTACCCCGACCGGATCACGGACCGCCTCCATCACTGGGCGACGACCGCGCCGGACCGCGTCTTCATGGCCGAGCGCGACGCGAGCGGTGGCTGGCGGACGCTGACCTACGCGGCGATGCTGGCCGCCAGCCGCCGCATCGCCTCGGCCTTGCTGACGCGCGATCTGTCGGCCGAACGCCCGATTATGATCCTGTCCGGCAATTCGCTCGACCATGCGCTGATCGCCTTCGGCGCGCTTTATGCCGGCATTCCGTTTTGCCCGGTCTCGCCCGCCTATTCGCTGGTCTCGAAAGATTTCGGCAAGCTGATCTATCTGATCAATCTGTTGACGCCCGGCCTGGTCTTCGTTGATGACGCTGACGCGTTCGCCGATGCCCTCGCCAAGAACGTGCCGGATGAGTGCGAGATCGTCGCCTCGCGAGGCGTGGTCCCGGGCCGCCGGATCACGACGCTGGCGGACCTGCGGGCGACGCCGGAGCGCGCGGATATTGACGCCGTTCACGCCGCGATCGGTCCGGACACGATCGCGAAGTTTCTCTGCACCTCGGGTTCGACCGGCAATCCGAAGGCCGTCATCAACACGCAGCGGATGCTCTGCGCCAATCAGGTGATGATCCGGGAGACGCTGGCCTTCCTGAAGGACGAGCCGCCGGTGATCATCGATTGGCTGCCGTGGAATCACACCTTCGGCGGCAATCATAACATCGGGCTGACGCTGTATAACGGCGGTTCGATGTATCTCGACGAAGGCAAACCGACGCCGGCCGGCATTCATCAAACCATCAGGAATCTGCGCGAGATTTCGCCGACTGTCTATTTCAATGTGCCTAAGGGCTATGAATCGCTGCTGCCCTATCTGCGTGATGATGCGCCGCTGCGAAAAGCATTCTTCGCGCGGCTGCATGCGATGTTTTTCTCCGGCGCGGCGCTGTCGTCGCATGTGTGGGACAGTCTCGACGCGCTGTCCGTGCAAGAGACCGGCGCGCGGGTGCCGATGCTGACCGGGCTCGGCGCCACGGAGACCGCGCCGTTCTTCATGTCGGTCGCGCCGCACACGAGTCGCTCCGGCCATATCGGCCTGCCGGTGCCGGGGAACGTCGCCAAACTGGTGCCCAACCAGGGCAAGCTCGAAGTGCGCTGCCAGGGACCGAACGTGACGCCGGGCTATTGGCGGCAACCTGCCTTAACCGCGCAAGCCTTCGATGAGGAAGGCTACTACAAACTCGGCGACGCGCTGAAACTGGCGAGCCCTGATGATTTTGCGCTCGGCCTCGATTTCGATGGCCGTATCTCCGAGGATTTCAAGCTCGGCAGCGGCACGTGGGTCAGCGTCGGTCCACTGCGCGCGCGCTTCGTCGCCACCTGCGCGCCATTGGTGCGCGATGTGGTGATCGCCGGCATCAATCGCGACGAACTCTCCGCCATCGTCATCCTTGATCTCGATGGCTGCCGTACCATAAATCCCGCACTGCCAGCGAATGATATTGCCGCCGCCGCGTCCGATCCGCTGGTGCGCGCGGCGTTCAAACGATCGCTGGCGCAGTTCGCGGCCGGCGCGACGGGCTCCTCGACGCGGATCGCCCGCGCCGTATTGCTCGATACGCCGTTGCAGATCGATGCCGGCGAAGTCACGGACAAGGGCTCGATCAACCAGCGCGCCGTGCTCGAGCATCGCGCGGCGCTCATCGAGGACATCTATAGCGCCAACCCCAAAGTGCCGCTGATCGCGGTCTGAGGTGGCCGCGCGATAAGGGCTGACGTGTCGCAGATCTGCGCCTAAAGAGAGGGCTGATTTACAGCACGTTTCCAGATAAGAAGCCGACAACGAATAAATCGAGGGAGGACTGAATGACCAAGCTAGCCCTGACCGCCGCGGCTTTCGCGGCGGCGCTGATGTCCACGGCCGCTCAGGCCCAGACCAGCGACATCACCATCGGCATCAGCATCGCCACCACCGGCCCGGCGGCCGCCCTCGGCATTCCCGAGCGCAATGCGCTGGAATTCGTGCCGAAGGAAATCGGTGGGGTGGCACTGAAGCTGATCGTGCTCGACGATGGCGGCGACCCGACCGCCGCGACCACCAATGCGCGGCGTTTCGTGACCGAGTCCAAGGCGGACATCATCATGGGCTCGTCCACGACGCCGCCGACCGTGGCGATCTCGACCGTGGCCAACGAGGCCGGCATTCCGCATTTCGCGCTGGCGCCGATGCCGGTCAACGAGGCCCGCGCCAAGTGGTCCGTGGTGATGCCGCAGCCGGTGCCGATCATGGGCAAGGTGATCTACGAGAACATGAAGGCCAAGGGCGTCAAGTCGATCGGCTATATCGGCTTCTCGGATTCGTATGGCGACCTGTGGTTCAACGACCTCAAGACCCAGACCGGCCCGATGGGCATGACCATCGCGACAGAAGAGCGTTTCGCACGTCCGGATACGTCGGTTGCGGGGCAGGTGCTCAAGCTCGTCGCCGCCAATCCCGACGCCATCCTGATCGGCGCGTCCGGCACCGCGGCGGCGCTGCCGCAGGCGGCGTTGCGCGAGCGCGGCTATAAGGGCCCGATCTACCAGACCCACGGCGCGGCCAGCATGGACTTCATCCGGATCGCCGGTCCGGCGGCCGAAGGCGTGCTGATGGCGTCCGGCCCGGTCATGGATCCCGAAGGCCAAGCGGATTCGGCGCTGACCAAGAAGCCCGGTTTGACGCTCAACGCCGCCTATGAAGCTAAGTACGGCCCGAACAGCCGCAGCCAGTTCGCGGGCCACTCCTACGATGCCTTCGAGGTGCTGAAGCGCGTCATCCCCGTCGCCCTAAAGGCCGGCAAGCCCGGCACGGCGGAATTCCGCGAGGGCATTCGCCAGGCGCTGATGTCCGAAAAGGACATGGCGGCATCGCAGGCCGTC
Organism: Tardiphaga sp.; assembly: GCA_028290325.1. Classification (GTDB taxonomy): domain Bacteria; phylum Pseudomonadota; class Alphaproteobacteria; order Rhizobiales; family Xanthobacteraceae; genus Tardiphaga. The sequence goes on along the minus strand of JAQGJY010000228.1, from coordinate 5,315 downwards.
TACAACTTCACGGACAAGGATCGCTACGGCGTCGACGAACGCTCGCGTATCCTGCTGACCGTGAAGGACGGCAAATACATCGCCGTGAAGTAAAGCCACTGCGAAACGGCATCGAAACGAAAACCGCCGGCCTCGCGAGAGGCCGCTTTTTTCTGTAGAGCTGTCAGCCATTCAGATGAATGACGGCCCGCAACCGCTCGGATGGTGTCGGAGCGCTACTGAGCCATCGCGACAGCGCGAAAAAAAGAGGCGCCGCGGGGCGCCTCCTTGCCGAGATTGATTAGTTTTGAGTACAGACCTTGATCGTCTTCATGCCGGTCTCGGCTTCGGTACGGGTCTTGAAGGTGCCGTTATCGACGATGGTCGTCGTCGTCCCCGTCGGCTTTGAATCGACGATGGTGCACTTCTTGGTCGCGGGATCGCGCACCACGTAATATTCGGATGCGACGGTCGTCTGGGCGACAGCCGAAACGGAGAAAGCGGCGAGCACAGCAGCCGAGATGAGATATTTCTTCATGGTATCCTCCTAAGCGTTGACCACAACTCCTCCAATCAAAATCGATCGCAAACGTTCCACTTTATCCCGATTGCAATCCGCTCAGTCCGAACGCGGTCGCGAACCGATGCTCTCCGACGTAGGGGTGGCGGCCATTGGGGCGCGATCGCTCATGATGATGCCGGGTGCCGAGCCTTTCGACGTTGCCCCAACGGTGACCTCCGCCAGGCGTCGGACTCGGCGAAAAATGGCGACGCGACATTGAGGCCTGACCGCACTGGCCACCGGTTGCCGGGTTATCCCGGTGGTCGTCCAGGGAAACGATCTTTTTTCAATTCGCCGCGTCACTGGCGAGGACGCCCTTCACGGCCCGGGCCCAGCCGCTGAGCTTGCGCTCGCGTGTGGCGGCGGACATCGCCGGCTTGAAGCGATGGTCGAGCCGCCAGTTGTCGGCGAATTTCGCCGGCTCTGGATAGAGGCCTGCACCTAGGCCGGCGAGATAGGCCGCGCCGAGCGCGGTGGTCTCCTGAATGACCGGACGATCAACCGGCGCGTCGAGCAGATCGGCGAGGCGCTGCATGGTCCAGTCGGATGCGGTCATACCGCCATCGACCCGCAGCACGGTGGAGGCGGTGTCGGCTTCCGGCCAGTCGGCGCGCATCGCGGCCCAGAGATCGAAGGTCTGGTAGCAGACGCTTTCCAGCGCCGCATGCGCCAGCTCGGCCGGGCCTGTGTTGCGCGTGAGACCGAACAAGGCACCGCGGACATCCGGATTCCAGTACGGCGCACCCAAGCCAACAAAGGCTGGCACCAGGTACACGCTTTGCGCGGAGTCGGACCGGTCCGCCAGCGGCCCGGTCTCGGCCGCGTGTTTGATGATGCCGAGGCCGTCACGCAGCCATTGCACGGCGGAGCCCGCGACGAAGATCGAGCCTTCCAGCGCGTAGGTCGTCACGCCATCGAGTCGATAGGCGATCGTGGTCAGCAACTTGTTCTTTGAGGCGATCGGCTTCGTGCCGGTGTTAAGCAGAGCGAAGCAGCCGGTGCCGTAGGTCGATTTCATCATGCCCGGCGTGAAGCAGGCTTGCCCGATCGTTGCGGCCTGCTGATCGCCGGCGATGCCGCGCACGGCGATTGCGCCACCGAACAAATGCGGCTCGCTGTCGCCGAAATGGGCGGACGAATCCAGTACCTCCGGCAGCATCGCGCGCGGCACGCGCAATAGCGCCAGCAAATCGTCGTCCCACGTATTGTCGTGGATATTATAGAGCAACGTGCGCGAGGCATTGGTCGCGTCAGTGGCGTGGACGCGGCCGCCGGTGAGCCGCCACAGCAGATAGCAATCGATGGTGCCGAAGACGAGTTCACCGCGCTCGGCGCGGGCGCGCGCGCCCGGCACCTGGTCGAGCAGCCACGCGATCTTGGTGCCGGAAAAATACGGATCGATGATCAGACCCGTGCGCGCCGAGATCAGCGGCTCGTGGCCGTCGGCTTTGAGTTGCGCGCAGAACTCCGCCGTGCGGCGATCCTGCCAGACGATGGCGCGATGAATCGCGCGGCCGGTGGCGCGGTCCCACACCACCGTGGTTTCGCGCTGGTTGGTGATCCCGATCGCCGCGATGTCCTTCGCCGTAACGCCAGCCTTGGCCATCGCATCGCGGCAGGTTTTCAGCGTCGAGGCCCAGATGTCTTCGGGCTCGTGCTCGACCCAGCCGGACGCCGGAAAATGTTGCGGAAATTCCTGCTGCGCGGTGGCGGCGATGGTGATGTCGTCGCGGAACACGATCGCCCGCGATGACGTGGTGCCCTGATCGATGGCGAGGATAAAGGGCATGGAGGCTCCCTGGTGCCACGGGGATGGACGCTGCCGGGCGAACCCGGCCATGGGTCAAGATGAGCGTGACGGGATTCCGGCGCGGCCGCGCGAACAGCGCGATCGCACCGGAATGACAGGCCGTTACTTCATCAACCCGCCGTTATCGGTCACGCGCTTCAGGTGATAATCCGTATCCCCGAACGTGTTCTCGATCATCGACAGTCGCTTGAAGTAGTGACCGATCTTGTACTCCATCGTCATACCGACGCCGCCATGCAACTGAATCGATTGCTGGCCGACGAAGCGCGATGACTTTCCGATCTGCACCTTGGCCGCTGCGACCGCGTTGGAGCGCTCTTTGGCATCGTCGAAATCGGCGGCCATCGTCGCGAACATCGCCATGCTGCGGGCCTGTTCGAGATTGACGAACATGTCAGACGCACGATGCTGCAACACTTGGAAGCTGCCGATCGGCACGCCGAACTGGGTGCGGGTCTTCAGATACTCGACGGTGGATTTCAGCGACTCGTCCATCGCGCCGACCGCCTCGGCGCAAAGCGCGATGCGCGCGTCATCGACGACCTGCTCGATCAGCGGCAGCGCGTCCTCCGGATTGCCGAGCGCCGCATCCGCGCCGACCTCGACGCCCGAGAAGGTGATGTCGGCGGCGTGAAGCCCGTCTTGCGTCTCATAGCCCTTGATCGAGATGCCCTTGGCGCTGGCGGGAACGATGAAGGCGCCGATGCCGGTGCGATCGGTCTGGCCGCCTTTGGTGCGCGCCGTGACGATCAGCGTGTCCGCCGACGCGCCATTCAGCACGACGAACTTCTCGCCGTCGATGACGTAGCCATCGCCTTGCTTCTTCGCTGTCGTCGAGACGTCAGCGAGATCGTAGCGCGAATTCTTTTCGAGCTGCGCGAAGGCGAAGGTCTTGCTGCCGTCGATGATGCCCGGAATGTGCGCGGCCTTCTGCGCGGCTGAGCCGCCGCGACGCAGGAAGCCGCCGCCGAGCACGACAGTCGGCAGATAGGGTTCGAGCATCAGCGCGCGGCCGAGCGATTCCATGACGATCATGGTTTCGACCGCACCAGCGCCGAAGCCGCCGTCCTCCTCGGAGAACGGAAGGCCGAGCAGACCTTGTTCGGCAAGCTTGCTCCAGACCGATCTGCTCCAGCCGCCTTTCTCGGTGGCGTACTTCTTGCGCTGCTCGAAATCGTAGGAGCTCTTCAGCAGTCCGTCGACGCTGTCTTTCAGGAGCCGCTGCTCCTCGGAGAGATCAAAATCCATTGTGTGTTTCCTGTGATACCGAAAGTGTTCGTCATTGCGGGATGCGGCTTGGATCGGCGTCACCGACCTGAAGGCGCGGGCCCGGAAGTCCTATTCCCGCGGAAAGTTGAAGACCGAGCGTCCCACCGACGGGCAGGGGTTATGGAGTCCGGGCTCTCAAGTCCCGCGCCAAAGCGGCGCGGGTCTTTTCGCTCCGGACTGACGCAAGCTCAGAGCCCCAGCACCGCCTTGGCGATGATGTTGCGTTGGATTTCGTTGGAGCCTCCATAGATCGAGACCTTGCGATAGTTGAAGTAGCCGGGCGCGATCTGGGTGGTCCAGTCGGAGATCTCGTTGCTGCCCTCGTCATCCGACGCGAACGGCGCCGCGAACGGGCCGATCACGTCCATCAGCAATTCGGTCGTGGCCTGCTGGATGTCCGAGCCTTTGATTTTGAGGATCGAGGACGCCGGATCGGGCCGGCCCTTGCCGTATTTGCCTTCGTTGGCGACGACCCGCATCTGCGTCAGTTCGAGCGCCTTCAGCTCAATCTCGATGGAGGCCAGCTTCTCGCGGAATTTCTGGTCTTCCATGACCGGCTTTCCGCCGGACTGCACACTCGACGCCAATTCCTTGATGCGGCGAATGCGCTCCTTCGACATGCCGACGCGGGCGATGTTGGTGCGCTCGTTACCGAGCAGGAATTTCGCGTAGTCCCAACCCTTGTTTTCCTCGCCGACGAGATTGTGCAAGGGCACCTCGACGTCGTCGAAGAACACCTCGTTCACTTCGACGCCACCGTCGATGGTCTTGATCGGACGCACGGTGATGCCGCGCGACTTCATGTCGATCAGGATGAACGAGATACCCGACTGCTTCTTCGCGGATGGGTCGGTGCGGCACAAACAGAAGATCCAATCGGCGTGCTGCGCCAACGTGGTCCAGGTCTTCTGGCCGTTGACGATCCAGCTATCGCCCTTCTTCTTGGCGGTGGTCTTCAGCGACGCCAGATCCGATCCGGAGCCCGGCTCGGAGAAGCCCTGGCACCACCAATCGTCCATGTTGGCGATGCGCGGCAGATAATACTTTTTCTGCTCCTCGCTGCCGAAGGTGAGAATGACCGGGCCGACCATGTTGACACCGAACGGCAACGGTGGCTGCGCCGGGGCCATCTGCAATTCTTCATTGAAGATATATTGCTGCACGGGCGTCCAGCCGGTGCCGCCGTGCTCGACCGGCCAATGCGGAACCGCCCAGCCCTTTTTATTGAGGATGCGGGTCCAGTCGACGAGATCCTGCTTCGAGGTGTGGCGACCCTCGCGCAGCTTCTGCTTCATCGAAGGCGGAACGTTCTCGTTGAAAAATGTGCGGACTTCATCGCGGAAGGCGAGTTCGTCCTTGCTGAGGCTGAGATCCATAGTGAGAGCTCCTGTTGGGTTGGGGGTGTCCCGTCACCCTGAGGTGCGCGCTTTCTTGTCTGGCGCGCCTCGAAGGGTGACGGTTGTTCATCGGTCTTCGCCGTCATCCTTCGCGGCTCGGCGCAAAAAGCGCCTCGCACCTCAGGATGACGGCGCGTCGCGTTGCTTAATGCACGATCTCAAGCAAGCCGGCCGAGCCCATGCCGCCGCCGACACACATGGTGACGACCGCGTATTTCGCCTTGCGGCGGCGGCCATCGTTCAGCGCGTGGCCGGTCAGGCGGGCGCCCGAGATGCCGTAGGGATGGCCGACCGAGAT
>JAQGJY010000190.1 GCA_028290325.1 Tardiphaga sp. | reverse complement strand
CTTAATTGGCCTCGATCATCTCCTGGTTCGCATATCGCCGGCAGTGCTCCAGATAGGCGACCTCGTGGGTCCCGATAAGCGCAACCACACTCTGCCAAAGCCACGACGGCGCCTCCAGCGATTTCGATCTGTTGCGCGCCATCTCTTTCGCCCAAGCGATACGCTGGTCCTCCGTCAACTGTCGCCCATGAGCAAGCCCGACGACGCCAGCGAGATAGCTGGCGGCTCGCATGGCATCCGCCGCGTCCAACTCATCCAGGTCCAGCTTGAGATCCTGCGGCAGCAGCTCACGAACGAACACGGAGCGCTCGCCCAGCTTGGTTGCCACCATCCGGTCGCCCAAGTGAGGCGAGAGGGCCTTGGCCCCGGCGACCACGCGCTGGGCGTTATCTTTTGGCATTCTTGCCTGGGCGGCGCACGGAGCAGAGGCCACGACAGCTTCTTTCACGTCCATCAAGGCAAGGTCGATTTTCTTGCCGTCACCGACGCTCAGCAGCGCCGCATAGCGTAATTTGCCGAGCGAGCTGCAGCCCTTCATCCAATATGCCGCGTCAATCACTTCGACGCTGTCCGACTCGCTACGTCCGCGAAGCTTGGTCGCCAGATGCCGCAGCTTGGGAGCCTTGAACATCATCTCGATCGCGTGACGCTCGGTCTTTTCGAGACCCCAGAATTTCCTGCCGAGCGGGATGGTCGGCTTGGCGTCCTCGAGACGCTCGCGCGCCAGATGTTTCCACGAACGAGCGACGGATCGCTTCATGGCGAATTTCACGGATGACGGAAGCTCGGCTTTATAATCATCCTGACCGAGCAGCGCCGATCGATAGCCCTCGATCATCTGCTCGAGAATTTTGGCGGTCACGACGCCAGGAAGGTCGCAGCCACGGGCGGCGGTCGATAACGACAACGCGAGCCGTATCAGGTCATGAGCCGGATTGCCGATGACGGTCTGATCGAGGTCGCGGATTTGCAGGGCAACCTGGCCGCCGGAGGACGCGACCGGCCCGAGATTGCCCGCGTGGCAGTCGCCGCAAATCCAGATCGCCGGTCCGTCCGGCACGGTTTTTCCATTATGTTCCCCGAGCCATTGGTAAAAGCTGATCGTGCTGCCCCGCACATAGGCGTGGGCGGAGCCGGCCATTTTCAAGGTTTGTCGGACTTTTAGCGCGGATGCTCGGTCATTCGGACGGACTGATTTAGCGGACGACATCTGGTACCTGCGTTGGATTGACGCAGGGCAACGTGGGTCAAGGCCGTTTGTCGCATTGGGATGAAATTTTATTTGCCGGCACCTATCGATCGACAGGGATTGGAACCCGATCATCGCGGCGCCGAGCGGCGAACACCTGAAGTGTTGGGGTCAAGGATTGCTCGATGCAGTTATGGGCCTCCGACCGGCCCCACCACCAACCGGTCGCGGCTCGCCCATCGTCGTTCAGTTCATAGCGCGTGACGCTATCCGTAATGAATCACCGAGTCCCGCGGCTCAGAATCGACGCTCCTGGGAAATTTGAATGGCGATCGGCCTAGCTCACCGAGAAATGCAGTCGGCCGCGATCCGTGCGGTAGAATGCGGTGTAATATTCGACCGGCTCGTCGCGTCCTGAAAATCCGATCGATTCGATTGAGATCAGGGGCGTGTTGTCGGCGACGCCCAGCAGCGCCGCCTGTTCGGGTGTGGCGCAGACCGCCGCAAGCCAGCGTTCAGCGCGCGTCATCTTGATCCCGTATGCGCGAAACAGCGTATCGTACAGCGAGCGGTTTTCCAGCGACACGCTTTCCAACGCAGGCGCGAGCGCCGCCACCACCTTGGTATGCACCAGAATACGCGGCAGACCATCGACGCTCATCACGCGGTCAATGGCGATCACGGTGAGATCGGATGATAGCCGCAGCAGATGCCGCGCGCGCGGATCGGCCTGCTCAAGCTCCTGACGGATGATCCGTCGTGACACCGCGCGATGCCGTTCGTGCCACTCACCGCTGAAGCCAACATTGGAGTTTAGAAAATCCTGATCGTCGCGCCGACCGGCGACGAACGCGCCCTTGCCTTGCAGCTTGTAGATAGCGCGCTCGAACACGAGTTGATTGAGCGCTTCGCGCACCACCGTGCGGGAGACGCCGAAGCGATTGCAAAGCTCGGCTTCGGAGGGCAGCCGTGCGTGCTCGGCGAGCGGTTCGTTGACGATCATTTCGACGAGAGCGGATTTCACCTGGGACCACAGCGGCGTGGACGCGGAACGATCAGCGCTTCTCAAGGCCGGCTTTGGATCGGCCGCCAGTGATACCTGGCTTTTGCCTCTACCCTTATGCAGCATCTGCCTTTCCATTTATGCCGTGCCGCACCCGAAGAAAGCGACACGTCGCGCCGATCTCCTCCGCAATCCGGATCCCCGACCATCCGGCCGCGGAACCTGCGACAGCGGCGATCTCGGCAATGGCATCCGGCCCGGCGTCGCCCAACAGAGCGATCGATGTGCGACGAAGCAGGATGTCCGCGAGGCGTTCGACTCTTTCGTTGATCGTGATATAGGCGATTTCTTCGCGCGCATAGTCCTTCACCGATTGCAGCATCGTTTCAGGTCGCCGTTGCAGCGTGTCCAGATAACGCCGGGCGCCAAGGCCGTAACGTGCCACGAGAATGCGCAGGCGGGCCAATGACACACCGTGCTGAGAGGCCAGATCGGCCAGTAGCCGGTCGAGATCGGCGGCTGCGCGCGGCCATCCAACGCCGCCCCCGATCTGCCGATCGGCGGTGGTGCGCTGTCGCGTCCGCCCAAGGCGCACAAGCGCCGCATCGGTGATCTGTTCCGCGCAGGACCGGAAGGTGGTCCATTTGCCGCCGACCAGCGCGATCGTCGGAAAAGGTCGCGCGGTCGTCGCCTCGAACTGGCGCAGCTCGTGATCGCGGCTGATCGCGCCGGCGACGCCGCCTCTGGTCAGCGGCAGTGGCCGGATGCCGGCATAGGCGAACACGATGTGGTCGCGCTTGAGCGGGATCGTCGGCAGCACTTCCGATATCACGTCGAAGAGATAGGCGATCTCCGCGTCGCTACAGACGGTGTCCTCCGGGTCGTCGGCCCGGATGTCGGTTGTTCCCAACAAAACATGACGTTCGTCGAGTGCGTAAGCGAGACAGATGCGATGGTCGGCGGTCTCGAAGTACAGCATCACGTCGGCGAGGCTGCGAGCAAATTCCGGGTGACGCAAGACCAGATGCGAGCCCTTCGTGCCGCCGATCAGGCGCTCCTCAATGCTTAGCGATCGATCCACGCCATCGAGCCAGGCGCCGGCGCAGTTGATCAGAACCCGGGGACGCACGTTATGGCGTGCGCCACTGATGCTGTCGCGGAGCACGACCGCGCCGTCGGCGAGGCTGTCCATCGTCATGTAAGAAATCGCGCGCGCCGATGGATTGTCGGCTTCGGCATCACGGATCAGTTCAAGGCCGAGACGCTCCGGCAGCGTGATTTTCGTGTCGTAGTACTCGGCGACGATCCGGATGCTGCGCGCCAGCTCCGGCATCGCCGCATGCGCGTCATCGCGGCCGATAAAACGATGCTTCGGCATCGTGCGAAAGCGGGCTCCGAACAGGTCGTACAACATCAAGCCGAGCTTGACGACAAAACCGCCTTTCGGACCCGGCGTCCGCTTCAGCCGCAGAAAACGAAATGCCGCATCGACGATGCCGCCGCTCCACCCTTTTAACGGTACCCAGACCCGCAATGGTTTCACATAATGCGGCGCATCCAGCAGCAGCCGATTGCGTTCGATCAGCGACTCGCGAACCAGGTCGAATTCGCCGGTTTCGAGATAGCGCAATCCACCATGGATCAATCGCGACGGCGCCGAACTCGTGCCGGAACAAAAATCGCCGCGCTCGACGAGCAAAGCTGAAACGCCCTGAAGCGACAAGTCGCGAAAGACTCCGATCCCATTGATGCCGCCACCGACGATCAGAACGTCCGGCGACGTGTCATCTGTCAGGCTTTCCACCAACGTATCGCGAGACCGCATCGCACGCCTCCCCTGACTTCTGGTTAACCCATCTTGTAATAACAAGATGGGTCGGTTCTTCGCAAGGAGAATGTGCGCCTGGTCCAAAAACGCGAGTTATGCCCGTTATATGGAGCAGAAACCTCCGACAGAAAATTTGTCTTGACGTATCTCCAGACTTCTTTTTAGATACATGTAATAATAAGTTGCGGCGCCGGCGAGCGCCCGACGGGTTGGAACCGAGGCGGGAGAGTGACATGCGTGATCGCATTGTCGGCATCGACGCGGGAGGGACGATGACCAAGGCCGCATTGTTCGATGCGGCCGGTCGCGAACTCGCCTGCGAGCGCCGACCGAATGTCATGCTGTTTCCTAAACCGGGCCATACCGAGCGCGATCCCGAAGCGATGTGGCGCGCGACTGCGGATGCGATCGCGGCTTTGCTAGAAAAAACCGGAACGCCCGCCGGAGATATCGCGGCGGTGTCTCCGTCCGGTTACGGCAGCGGTCTCTACGTCGTGGATCATGATGGATCCGCCGTCCGCCCTGGCATTGTCTCCACCGACATGCGTGGCGAGAGCACCATCGCGGCGTGGCAGACCAAGGGATTTACCCAGGAGAACGGGCGCCGAATCCAGCAGCGGTTCTGGCCGGGACAATCGCTCGTGCTGATGGCGTGGCTATCGGAGCACGAGCCCGGCGTTCTGGCGCGCGGCGCGACCGTTCTGATGTGCAAGGATTTTCTGCGCCTCCGGTTGTGCGGTGACCGTTCGACCGATCCCACCGATGGTGGCATTTCTGGCTGCATCGATGTGACGCGGTCTGCTTACGTGGACGATCTGTTCGACGAACTTGGTCTGTCCAGCTGGCGCAAAATCATGCCGCCGATCGGAGCATCCACCGATGTGGTCGGCAAGATTTCGACCGCAGCCGCGACCCAGACCGGACTGCGGGCCGGAACGCCGGTCGTGCGCGGCGTCGTGGATGTTGTCGCCTCGTCGCTCGCGACCGGCATTGTCGAGCCGAGTCAGATGAGCATGGTGGCTGGAACGTTCAGCATCAATTCCACGCTTCACACGTCACCGCGCCTCAGTACGATGCCCTTCCTGCAAATGCCCTATCCGGTCGATGGTCAGATTCTGGCGACCGAGGGCGCCGCGACCTCCGCCAGCAACTTTGAGTGGTTCTGCCGCAACGTGCTGGACGGCGAAGCGGCGCGCGCAATTGCGGCGGGACGATCAGTGTATGATGTCTGCAACGATCACGTCGACAGCGCACGGGACCGCACAACGGACATTCTGTTCTTTCCGTTTCTGTTCAACGGCGAGGGCGGAGGGCCGGCCGGCTTTCTCGGCCTCAAGGCCTCGCATGGCTTGGGCGATATGCTGCGCGCAATTTTCGAGGGCGTCGCCTTCGCTCATCGTCATGATATCGAGCGTCTGCTGACAGGGCCGGATGCGGCCAAGCCAACGATCGTTCGCCTCGCCGGGGGTGCATCCCGCAGCAGTATCTGGGCGCAAATGTTCGCGGACGTCCTCGGCATGCCGGTCGAGATCACGGACAGCAGCGAACCTGGCGCGCGTGGCGCTGCCATCACCGCCGCCGTCGGTGTCGGCCTGCACGCTGATATGCGAACCGCTGTCGGCAAAATGGTTCGCGTGGTCCACCGCTACCTCCCTTCGGTCGAAAGGCACTGCGTCTACACGGCGAAGTATCGTCGCTACGTCGAACTCGCCGGCGTGCTGGAAAAAAACTGGCACCCGCACTGATCGAAAGCCCGCCATCCGCCGCGGGCCTGAATTTCTCAATTCATAAGGACACCATCAGAATGGCCCATATCGGCGACCTACTCGCGGAAATGCTGCTGCAATATGGCGTGGACTTCGTCTTCGGCATGCCGGGCGGACAGACCGCTGCGCTGCATGATGGCATCTCCCGCCGGGCGCCTGCGATCCGGCACATTTTGGTGCGCGACGAACGCAGCGCAGCCTATGCGGCTGATGCCTATGCGAGGCTCACCGGCAAGCCCGGCATCTGTGATGTCACCGTCGGTCCCGGCACGACGAAACTGCCCGACGGATTGGTCGAAGCCCTCAACGCGTCGATTCCGATGATTGCGATCGTCGGCGAGTTGCCGCTGGATTGGCTGTCGCTGCGCGCCAAAGGTGTCGCGTCGCAAGGATTCGATCAGGTCGCTTTTCTGCAACCGATCACCAAGGCGACGTTCCTGGTGCCGAGCGTCGCTGCACTGCCAGATCTCGTGCGCGCAGCCTTCCGCGTCGCGACCGGGCCTCGGCCCGGGCCAGTCGCCCTCATTATCCCGCACGACGTGATGGATGCCGAATGGGATGAAGACAAGGTCAAGGTGATGGTGGATGACCGATGCATCCATGCGCCATCGATGCGCTACGCTCCACCGACCTCCGATATCGCCGCAGCCGCCGCCTTGATCGCGAGGGCGAAGCGACCGGCCATCGTGGCGGGTGGCGGCGTACACGGTTCCGGCGCCGCCGAATTGCTGACGCGGATCACCGACCGTCTGCAGCCTTTGCTCGTGACCAGCCTGTCCGGCAAAGGCAGCGTGCCCGAGACGCGCGCTTATGCCGCCGGCGTCCTCAATCCGCTTGGTTCGGCAGCGGCGATCGACCTGATCAAGGAAGCCGATCTCTTGATCTGGTGTGGCTCGAAGGCAAGCCAGAACACGGCGCTGAATTGGACTTTGCCGCTCCCGCATCAGGCCACGATCGTGATCGACTGCGATCCGCTCGAACACGGCCGCACGTTCCGCGCGACCGTCGCTTTATGCGGCGACGTGCGTCTCACGCTCGAACTGCTGGCTGAGCAGCTTGACGCCAGGCCGCAAGTCGATTGGCTGGCGCGGATCGCGGCGGTCAAGGCTAAGCACGATGCGCGGATCGACGAGGAGACCGCAAGCGATGCGATCCCGATTCAGCCGCCGCGCGTCATGCGCGCCGTGGCGCAACGATTGCAGCGCGACGATGTCGTCATCTCGGATGCGAGTTTTTCGGCCGGTTGGATCGGCGTTTACATCCCGGCAATGATATCGGGGCGCAACTTCCTTTATGCGCGCGGCCAAGGCGGCCTCGGTTACGCGATCCCCGCCGCGATCGGCGCGGGTGCCGTACTGGGCGATCGCGGCGGGCGTGTGGTGACGGTGTCCGGTGACGGCGGGCATTCCTACGCCATCGGTGAAATCGCGACGCTCGCGCAGAACGGTATGAAGGTGGTGAACATCGTGCTGAATAACGGCACGCTCGGCTGGTTGCAGATGTGGCAGGAATTCTTTTTCAGCAACCTTCGACAGTCCGTCGATCTCGGCTTTAACGGCAAACCGGATTATGCCGCCGCCGCCGAAGCGATGGGACTGAAGGGCATCCGCGTCACCTCGCCCGATCAGATCGAGGCCGCGCTTGACGAAGCCTTTGCGTTCGACGGATCGGTCGTCGTCGAAGTTCTGATCGATCCCCGCGCGACCCCGATCCACAGCTTCCGCCGGCGAATTGCCGAACCGGGCAAGGTCATGCCGCGTCCGGGCACGGTCTACGAGCTGCGCGCATGGAAAATCTCGCCCGACCTCGACGTCGGGTGAGGCGAGCGCAGCGGGAGGGAAATAGATGACACTCGAGCTCCGGCATCTCAGCCAGCGCGTCGGCGCGGCGGTTCATATTCAAGATGTCTCGCTGACGCTGCAACGAGGAACGATCAACGTTCTTCTCGGGCCGACTCTGTCGGGCAAAACCACCCTGATGCGCCTGATGGCTGGGCTCGATAAACCTAGCGAAGGGCATATCCTGATCGACGGACGCGACGTTACGGGTTTGTCCGTCCGCAAGCGCTCCGTCGCGATGGTCTATCAGCAGTTCATCAACTATCCGGCGTTCACGGTTTACGACAATATCGCTGCGCCCTTGCGAACCAAACGCCTGTCGAAGCAGGAAATCGACAACCGGGTCGGTCGTGCCGCCGAATTGCTGAGGCTCTCGCCATACCTTGATAAAACACCGTTGCAACTGTCAGGCGGTCAGCAGCAGCGCACGGCGATCGCCCGCGCGATCGTCCGGGACGCCGATCTCGTGTTGCTCGACGAACCGCTTGCCAATCTTGACTACAAGCAGCGTGAGGAGCTACGAATCGAGCTGCCACGGATCTTCGAAAAGACCGGCGCGGTGTTCGTCTATGCGACGACGGAAGCGACCGAAGCGCTCATGCTCGGCGGCAACACGGCGACCTTGTGCGAAGGACGTATCACGCAGTTCGGAGCGACGACTGACGTCTATCGAAATCCGGTAGATCGCACGACCGCGCAAACCTTCTCCGATCCGCCGATGAATTTCGTGCGCGCGATTGTCAACGGACCGCGCCTGACGATTGTCGCTGATCAATCTGATCGCGCCAAATCAATGGTGGAATGCCGATCGCCCGCCGCCTTCTCGCGGCTGGCCGATGGCAGCTACACGATCGGCTTTCGCGCCCACCACACCGCGCTGGAGCCGCGGCCGGGTTACGATGTCGCCGTTCACGGCGTGATCGCCGTGAGCGAGTTGATGGGATCGGAAAGTTTCCTTCACGCCGATGTCGGCAGCGAGCGCTGGATCGCCTTGATCCCCGGCGTGCACGACCGCAAGCCCGGCGATCCCGTCACCTTGTTTCTCGATCCGTCGCGGTTTTTCGCATTCGATCAAGCGCAGCGCCTCGTGGCCGCAGCGGCTGCTCGCGTGCCGGCTTAGGACAATCCAGTGTCTCGCATCGAACTCGTCGATCTCGCGCACAGCTATCTGACGAAACCGTCTCCGACGTCGCACTGGGCGTTGAAAACGATGAACATGACCTGGGAGCAAGGCGGCGCCTATGCTCTTCTTGGGCCGTCCGGTTGCGGCAAGACGACCTTGCTCAATGCGATCTCCGGTCTCGTCATCCCGTCCCATGGCAAGATTCTGTTTGACGGCACGGATGTTGCAAAAATTTCGACCGAACAGCGCAACATCGCGCAGGTCTTCCAGTTTCCGGTGGTTTACGACACCATGACTGTGGCCGAAAATCTCGCATTTCCCCTGATCAATCGCGGCGTGCGCGGCGACCTGATCGCGCAACGTGTCAGCGAGGTCGCGAAGATGCTCGATCTCGGCCGCGACCTCGCGCGCAAGGCGCGTGGATTGACGGCCGATATGAAACAGAAGATTTCGCTGGGCCGTGGGCTGGTGCGCTCGGATGTCGGCGCTATCCTATTCGACGAACCGCTGACCGTAATCGACCCGCATCTGAAGTGGCATCTGCGCGCGCAATTGAAGCGCGTCCACGACGAGTCCGACGTGACGATGATTTACGTCACGCACGACCAGACCGAGGCCTTGACCTTCGCCGACAAAGTCGTGGTGATGCTCGACGGCGCGGTGGTGCAGATTGGAACGCCGCAACAATTATTCGAGAAGCCGGCGCACACATTCGTCGGATACTTCATTGGATCGCCCGGCATGAATGTGCTTCCGGCCGATCTCGCCGGCGATCACGTCATGGTCCGGGGTCACCGGATCGATCTCGCGCATGGCTACGCGCCCCGACCAATGAACGATAAGATCGAGATCGGCGTGCGGCCGGAATTTCTGCGTCTCGCATCCCGTCACGAAGGCTTCCCTGTGACGGTCGCACGCGTCGAAGATGTTGGACGCGCCCGGATTATGCGCTGCGCCATCGACGGCGTCGCGGTGTCGGCGCTGATCTCCGAGGATGTCGCCATTCCGTCCGACGGCGTTCGCTTGGTCGCCGATCCAGCGCATGTTCACGTCTATGCCGACAGCCATGTGGTGGATTGAGACATGACGAAAACGCTCGATAACAAAGCCTGGTTGTTGGTGCTGCCAGTCGTGATCCTGGTCGCATTCAACGCCATCCTGCCGCTGATGACTGTCATCAACTACTCGCTTCAAGATACGTTCGGCAACAACCACTTCTCGTGGAATGGTGTGCAGTGGTACGCCGAGCTGCTTGATCCCGCCACCGAGTTCGGCGGCCGGTTCTTCGGCGCGCTTGGTCGCAGCATTGCCTACTCGCTCGTCATTCTGGCGATCGAGGTGCCGGTCGGAATCATGGTCGCGATCGCGATGCCCAAGCGCGGCGTCGCGCTGTCGGTCTGTCTGGTATTGATGGCCCTGCCGCTATTAGTGCCTTGGAATGTAGTCGGCATCATCTGGCAGCTTTACGCGCGCGACAATATCGGACTGTTCGGATGGAGCATTACCGCGCTCGGGATTCCGTTCAACTACACCAACAGTGCGGTCGCCTCATGGATCGTCGTCGTTCTGATGGACGTCTGGCACTGGACCAGCCTGATCGCCCTGCTGTGTTTCGCCGGATTGAAGTCGATTCCCGCGGCCTTCTACCAAGCGGCGAAGATCGACGGCGCGTCGCGCTGGGCCGTGTTCCGTCGCATCGAATTGCCAAAGTTGCAGCGCGTGTTGCTGATCGGCGTGCTGCTGCGCTTCATGGATTCATTCATGGTCTATACCGAGCCGTTCGTCGTGACCGGCGGCGGACCCGGTAACTACACGACCTTTCTGTCGATCGATCTCGTCAAGATCGCGCTCGGCCAATTCGATCTCGGCAAGGCAGGCGCGATGTCGATTGTCTATACGCTGATCGTGCTGATCGTGTGCTGGCTATTCTACACCGTGATGGTGGGTCGCGATCGGGAGGAGGGCAGCGCATGAAAACCCGTTATCTGACCATGGCGATCTATCTGCTTTTTCTCATGCTGCCACTTTATTGGCTCATCAATCTGAGCTTCAAAAGTAATTTCGAAATCACCACCAGCATGACGTTGCTGCCAATCGAGCCGACGCTGCGCAACTACAGATATATCTTGTCCAGACCGGAATGGCTCGGCGGCTTTGCCTTCTCGCTGTCGTATGTCGTCGTCAACACGATCATATCGATCATCGTCGCGCTGCCGGCGGCCTATGCGTTCTCACGCTATCGTTTCCTCGGCGACAAGCATCTGTTCTTTTGGCTGCTGTCGAACCGGATGGCGCCGGCGGCTGTCTTCGCGCTGCCTTACTTTAATCTTTACTCGGCGGTTGGCCTGTTCGACACGTTCTGGGCCATTGCGCTGGCGCATTGTATTTTCAACGTACCTTTGGCGGTATGGATCCTCGAAGGCTTTATGTCCAGCGTGCCGCGCGAGATCGACGAGACGGCGGCGCTGGATGGTTATTCTTGGCCGGTGTTCTTCGTTCGCGTGTTCGTGCCGCTGATCGCCAGCGGCATCGGCGTCGCGGCGTTCTTCTGCTTCATGTTCTCGTGGGTCGAATTGCTGCTGGCGCGGACGCTCGCCAACAGCAAGGCCATCTCCGCCATCATGACCCAAGCGGTCTCCGCGTCGGGAATCGACTGGGGATTGCTGGCGGCGGCGGGGGTGCTGACGATCATTCCGGGCGCGCTGGTGATCTGGTTCGTCCGCAACTATATCGCGCGCGGCTTCGCGCTCGGCCGGGTGTAGGAGCGAA